>DUEF01000375.1 GCA_011176555.1 Caldilineae bacterium | reverse complement strand
CTTCGCCAGCCGCCAGGTAGGCCCGATTTTCCGCCACCTGCAAGCCCAGGATTTTTTTGGGGACGTCATACGCGCCCAGTTGGACGGGGTGTGCGGGGTCGTGCACGTTCACGGTGATGAATCCGGCATTGGGGCAGGGGGTCTCCCAGTCGATGTAGCAGGTTACGTAAGCCACGTCTCCGGCCACCTGGACCACGCCGGCATCGCCAGGCGTGGCGAAGGTTCCCAGCAATTGAGGTGAGGCGGGGTTGCTCACGTCCAGGATGCGCAGCCCTTGTTGGCTCTGGGCCAGATAGAGGGAGTTTCCGGCCACATCCACGCCCCGGATCTCCTCTCCGTTCCACTGCCCCAGTTCGGTAGGCTGGGTGGGATGGGAGACGTCGAAGATGCGCAGGCCGTGGAAGCTGGCTGTGTAGAGGGTGTTTCCGGAGCGGGCCAGGCCCAGGAGGCCGCCCAGGCGCAGAGGCAGGGCCGTTTCCAGGCGAAGCTGCGCGGGGTCGGAGATATCGAAGACGTGCAGGCCCGAGCCCACGCCCAGGAAAGCGAAATGGGCGTCATCGGTCAGGTTGATGGCGAAGGCCATGCCGCCGAGATGCCCGACGGCCTCGATGTCGCCCTGGTCCTGTTGGGGAGAGGGCGCCCCCGCGAGCGCGACCTGCGTCAATACCACGCTGCCCAACAGCGCGCCAATGATGATGAGAATGACAAACCATCGATCCCGGATTCTGAATGACATGATGATTTCTCCTTGAAGGGGGACGCTGGCCCCATCGATGGGGAGGCGCTCGGGATCGATGAAGGCCAGCCGGGGAGGATATGTTTCCTGTAAGATCGCTACGCTATGGCATGATCGATCATTCGGTTTTCCTCCCTTCCGGGGCTTCTGGTTCCCCACCCGCCATTTGCGCCCGCAAGAACGCCGTCAGCGCCTCCAGATCTGCGAATCCGTGGCGTTGACGAGTGCGGGGATCTTCCAGACTGAAGCGCCACAGCGCAGGCTGGCCTGGTTGGGCCGGGCGTTCGCACCACATGGTCAGGAGGTGGACGAAGCGGAGAGGAGCGTCTTCCATGAGGATCACATTTGGGACGTGTTCATGCTATACTGGAAACAACGCCGTCATCATAGCAACCCACCGTCATCTCATCGTCATTTTTCGTCTCTGGCAAAGGCGAAATCGTCATGGCTCCGGAAAAGTCGTCTCCTTTGCTCATCGTCCAGACTTTGGGACGTTTTGAAATACGTCGGCAAGGCGCACAAATCGAGGCGCTGACCCTGCGCAAGGCCCGGGCGTTGTTCGTCTATCTGCTCCTGAATCCGGGCCTCCATGACCGCAGCCGTCTGGCCGGGCTGCTGTGGGGCGACTGCACCGAAACTCGCGCCCGCCATAACCTTCGCCAGACGCTATGGCACCTGCGCCGGGCGCTACCGTCGGATTTGCTGGTCGAGAACAGACTGACGGTGGGGATGGCGCAGGGGGGTGGGGTTCGAGTGGATGCTTTGATGCTGGAGGAGGCGTTGCAGCGGGCCGAGCGCTGCCGCCGCCTGCACGATGATACCGGCGTCATTTCACATCTGAGCCAGGCAGTGGCCCTCTATCAGGGCGAGTTCCTGGTCGATCTGGATGTGGAGGGGAGCCCGGAGTTCGCAACCTGGCGCGCGGGTTATGCCGCGTCGATGCATGAACTTGCCCTGACCGCCTTCTCGCAATTGACGCGGCTCCTCTTGCAGCGAGGAGATTATGAGCAAGCGCTGGTCTATGCCCGGCGCCAGTTGCAATTGGAGCCCTGGTGGGAGGAGGGACACCGGCTGGTGATGACCCTGTTGGCGCTGACGGGCCAACGTGGCGCAGCCCTGGCCCAGTACGAAACCTGTCGTCGCCAATTGCTCGAAGAAGTTGGCGTGGAGCCCATGCCCGAGACAACCGCGCTCTATCAACGTCTGCTGAACTGGCAGACCTCGGATTGGGTCGCTCCCACAGCCGAGGCGGGGGACTTGCTATTGCCCTTTGCCGGGCGTGGCGAGGAGCATGCCCACCTGGTGGCATGGTGGGAGCAAGCGAGCAGAGGGAGGGGGCGACTGGCCCTCATCGAGGGCGAGGCGGGCGTGGGGAAAACCCGCCTGGTGGAGGAGATGATCCGCTATGTCGAGATGCAGGGCGCAGTCATCCTGAGCGGACGCTGCTACGAATTCGGCGGCGATATCCCCTATCAGCCCATCGCCGAGGCCGTACGCTCCCACCTGCGAGCATCCTCCCCGGCCGATCTGCCCCTCTCGGCCACCTGGCTGGCGGAGATGGCGCGTCTGACGCCCGAATTGCTCGACATGTATCCCGGCCTGCCCGAGCCCGGCCCCGGAACCGGTCCGGCCGCCCGGCAACGCCTTTTCGAAGCAGTCGTCCGTTTCCTGCGGGCTCTGACCCGGCCCTCCGGTGTGTCACCCATCCCGCTCCTCTTCTTCCTGGATGATCTTCATTGGGCTGACGCCTCCACCCTGGATCTGCTTCACTATCTCCTGCGCAACCTGGCCGGCGCGCCCATCTGGCTGGTGGGGACTTATCGGCCGGAGGAGGTGGGGCTGGACCATCTCCTCACCCGTCTGCGACAGGGGCTCAGCCGGGATCATCTGGTGGATCACCTGACGCTGTCCCCCCTCTCTCCCGCGGCCGTCTCCGAGATCGCCCATTCGCTGGTGGGCGATGAGGCGGCGAAGGCGCTGGGGGATTTTCTCTATCGGGAGAGCGAGGGCAACCCCTTCTTTCTGATCGAGACGGTGTACAGTTTGCAGGAGCAAGGTGCGCTGGTCGGCGACACCGGGGAGCGGCACTGGCGGGAGCCTGCCGCCTTCGCTCTCGCGCCTCGCAGCGTGCAGGATGTGATCTTGCAGCGGGTGGGGCGATTGAGCCATCCCGCCCGGCGATTGCTGACCCTCGCTGCTGTGATCGGCCGCAATTTCGACGAGGCGCTTTTGCGAGCGGCGGCGCGAGGAGATGTCGGGGCCGTGGCCGCGAGTCTGGATGAGTGGCTGGCCCGGCATCTGGTGCGACCGCAGCCCACTTCTCCGGGCTGCTATGATTTCAATCACGACAAGATACGGGCGGTCGTTTATGAAGCGGCCGATGCCGGGCGGCGGCGGGCGTTGCACCGTCAGGTGGGGGAAGCGCTGGAGCTGGAGGGGGAGAAGCGGGTGGGGTTGTTGGCTTATCATTGGGCGCAGGCGGGAGAGTGGCAAAAGGCCGTCCCCTACCTCTTGCAGGCCGGAGACCAGGCGCGCTTACTTTATGCCCTTCAGGAAGCTGTGGCCTACTACCGGCAGGCTCTGGACTATCTGCAAGAACAGGGTGAAGGAGAACAGGCTGCGCGTACGTTGATGAAGCTGGGGCTCACCCATCACAACGCCTTCGAT
>DUEF01000374.1 GCA_011176555.1 Caldilineae bacterium | reverse complement strand
CATACGGCGACGCCCCGACGGAATTGAAATAAGGCATAATCACCAGGAAAGCGGTCGCCGTCCAGGCAACGCCCAGCACAAAGGCGCCTCCTCCCACCCAAAAGGCTTTCTTCCGACCTTTTCGCCCCGTCCCCCGCCATCCCTGAAAAATGAAGATGTACAGGCCCATGAGCGCCACCAGCAGGGGCATTTCTTCCTTGGTCATGGCGATGAGAAGGGCAAGCAGGATGAACCAACCGTAACGGCGGCGCAGCATAAAGTAAATGGCGAAGGGAATAAGGCCAGCTACAAGGGTGACGGCGTGAAAATCCACCAACAGGGCCGACTGCAAGTACGGATTGAGCAGAAACACAGCTACCAACGCCAGCGAGGCCCACTGCGCAGCCGTCGAAAGTGCGCGGCCTGCGTCCTTTCGGTATCGCCACTGGGCCAGCAGCCAAACGCCCACGCCACCCAGGGCGACCACCACCGCCTGTAAAATGAACAGCACCCAAACATTATCCCAGAGCCAATAGAGTGGCGCAATCAGGAGCAAGATCGGTTCGACGTGCATGCCCAAACGCGAGGGGATTCGGAACCAGTTTTCTTTCCCCTGCCAATTCGTGAATTCAAAAGGTCTGCCGTGGGCGGTGTTCCAAATGGCCTGGTCGAAGTTACCCAGATCAAAACCCTTGCTTTGCAGGCCTTCATGTTTCATGATGGCCAGGTAACTGAACAAGATCATGTACGACAACACCATCACGACCAAAACAAGCAGTGGCCAGTTTTTCTTCAGGCGAGCACGAATGCGATTGACAGCGCCAGTATCATGCATGAACCGTACCACCTGTCGTATGCGATTTGAACTTATGGCGATGTTTTGGCTTCAAAATTGTCAGCTACTCCTGGATTTCGTCGTTCTGGGCGCCTTGGCCTACAATATGGCCCCATGAACATGCGTCAGAATTCCAAACACGCGCGGTGGCTTTGGGGCGGCCTGTTGGCGGTCCTTATTGTGGCTGTTTTCTTCCGTTTCTGGCAAATCGGGGATATCCCCCCAGGGCTGTTCGGCGATGAGGCCACCGATGGTGTGGATGCGCTCGATGTATTGGCCGGCCGGGGTCAGGTATTTTTTCCGGCGAATTACGGACGAGAGGGGCTGCACATGTGGATCGTGGCCCTCAGCCTTAAGCTGTTTGGGGTATCGCCATTCGCTGTGCGTTTGCCCTCTGTTCTGGCAGGGATCCTCACGGCGCTGGCGACCTTCTGGCTGGGCTACGAGCTATTCGTGCACAGGCAAGAGCGCTCGGGCGAGCAACAGACGGTCGGGAGCAGGTGGTGGATTTATCTGATCCCCCTGGCCGCGGCGCTCTACGTCAGCACCTCGTTCTGGCATGTGCATTTCTCCCGTTTCGGCATTCGCGGCGTGTTCACCACCACCACCACGGCTTTGACGATGGCGGCGCTGTGGCGGGCGCTGAACACGCATCGCTGGCGCTGGTTTGCGATCAGTGGCGTCTTCCTGGGCTTGGGCATGCACTTTTACACCGCCAGTCGTTTCGTCCCCTTTGTTCTCGTCGCTTTTTACTCGGCCTGGCTATTGCTTTCCCTGCTTGGCGTGCGCCAACAGGATCGTCTCAGCAGTATGTTGCATTTTGCCGTGGGCACGGCGCTGCAATTCGCGGTCGCCGCCCTGGTCTTCGCTCCTCTGGGCTACTACTTCTTCACCCATCCCGGCAGTTTCATGCAGCGCGCCGGCGAGGTGTCGGTGTTTCAGGATGGCGCGTCGTTGCAAGCCCTGACGACCATCGCCCGCGCGGCCGGAGCCAATTTGCTGCAATTCATCTGGCCCGGAGCGGGCGATCAGGCGCAATTCTACAATCTGCCGGGACGGGCGGTGTTCGATCCGCTCACCGCGGTGTTGGCGCTGGCGGGCGTGACGATCAGCGCGAAGCGCTGGCGCAACCCGGTTTACGGTTTCTTGCTGACCTGGTTTACGGTGATGGCGCTGCCCGCATTCATCGCTGTCGACCGCTACCCCACTCTGCCCCGCCTGCTGGGCGTGATTCCGGGCGTTTATTTTTTCCCTGCCATCGGACTCAGCGCCCTGGTCGGGGCCATCCTCAAGCGCTGGGGCGAGGACCGGCGCTGGGGCGAGATCGTGGCGGTCGGGATCGTGGTGATCGCCCTGTTCACCCATGCCGCCCTCGCGTACCGGGACTATTTCCGCATCTGGGGGCCGGCGCCCGCCACAGCCGAGGCTTTCGAGGCGGATATGGCGGCCGCCTGGCGCTGGCTGGAAGCGCATCCCGACGCCGAGCAAAGCCAGGTCTATCTTTCTTCTGACATCTACCGACATCCCACCTTCATGTTCCTGCACGAGCAGACGCCCACCAGCGAATGGTTTGCGCACCGCAACCCCAATCTGCACTGGTTCGATGGCCGTAGCGCCTGGCCGCTGCCCGCTCCCGACCAACCCGCCACGATCCTGGTCGGCGATTCCGCGTCGCCGCCCGATTTCATCGTGGCGCTCCTGGATCTGGAGCTGGAGTCGGTGGCGGATGGAACCGTGGCCCTGGCGCGGAGCGATGTTTATCCTGACGCCCCGCCGCAGGTTTTGTTCACCGACCAGCTTGCTTTGCTCGAACAGTTTTCCTTCACCCCACCCGATTCGCCGGAGCAGATGGTGATCGTGCAGGTCTGGCGCACGAGCGGGCCGGAGGGCGAGGGTTGGCGGCGTTACCAGATCCAGAGCGCCTTGCTGGATGCTTCCGGCCAGCAATTGGCCCACGCCTCCGATGCCATGGGTTTCGTGTCGACGGAATGGCCGCGAGAGGGCGTTTTCATCACCTGGCAGGTTCTCCCCTGGGCGGATGAAGAGAGGGTGGCGGGCACGGCGCTGCGGCTGGCGCCAGAGGGTGAGAGCCCCTTGCAGCCCGCTGGCTCAGCGGATGGTTGGCTGACTTTACCGTTAGAGACCCCCGTACAGTTCACCAGTTCGAGCGATGAGGCAGGGAAGGTCGATCAGCAATAGCGCCAAAACGACAATATTGAAGACGACAATCGCATCGATGCTGGAACGTCCAATTTTCAATCGCACTTCGCGCAGCAATCGCGTACTCCTCCATGTGAGGATGAATATTAGAGGCAAAAATTGGGCTAGAATAAGGCGATTCCCTTTGGCGATAGGGGCATACCAGAAATACAAAATGAAATAAGCTGAAAAATAACTCGGCAAGAACAAGTACAAAAGGGGATTTGAAATAAATGTCCGCTTGGCTTTGCGCCACTGCCAAATGACAGCTATTGCGAGGAAACTGGCATAGATCACCACATACCTGAAGTATCCATAAGAGTGCAGCACGCCATACATGACCTTCTGCGCGCCGTTCTGCAAGCGATCAAGAATCTGTTGGCGGGTGTGCTCCCGAAAATACTTTGACATGCTGGGGAGTTCTTCTGGGGGCATATCTGGCCAGCCTACCCTGTCGCCATGCGCCCGTGTCCCTTCTTTGGCCTGTCCCCAAGAATCATACCAGATGTAGAAGGTTGAATTCACATTGTAGAAGTAGTGGCCATAGTTGCGTTTACTTT
>DUEF01000373.1 GCA_011176555.1 Caldilineae bacterium | reverse complement strand
TGGCTTCTGCACCCAAACGAGCGGCTTCATCCCATTCGAAATTGGTCCAGTAGCCACCCTCGCCATACGTTTTGGGCGGGAGCAGGTAATTGTATTCGGTATCGTAGATCTGCTTGGCATGATGCACTTTGAAAGGCCAGATTTTGGCGGTGGGGTCATCGATGTTGCCCGCGGGTTGGTTGATGACAGTCACCTTGGCCGGGTCGATGATGTCACCCAGGATGTAGCGGTCTTCGACGCCGCCGTTGTACCAGGTGTAATCGGGCACGACATTGTCTTCGTACACAAACTCGCCCTTGATCTTCAAGTACTCATGCGGGTCTTGGGGGATGTCCTGTCCGGCTTTTGACCAGTCCCACTCGACCTTGGTGGATTTTTTACGGGCGAATTCGGGGATGTGGCAGGTCTGGCAGGCGACGTTGGCCGTGTGCACGTTGATCCGATCATCCTGATGGGGTGTTTCCAGATGGCAGTCGGTGCAGGCGATTTGGTTTTCATCGTCCAGACTTACCGAAATAGAACGCCCGCCGATTTCGTGATCTTCTGTGCGATGGCAATCGACGCAGACAAAATCGTACCTGCCCATGTGCACATCCAGATCGTCTTTGGGATGGGTCAGTGTCGTGTCCAGATCGCCGTGCTTGACGGCATCGCCGCCGCCGCCGTTGAAGTGACAACCGCCGCAGTTCTCGCGCGAGGGGATGCCGACCTGCTGGGCGATTGACGCCAAATCAAGGCCATCGGCGGGATAACCGCTATTTTTCTTGATATAAGACCCTGTGGTGTCGTGACAGACGAGGCAATCGACATTGGTCGGTTCCGTGAAATCGAAGGTCTCGTCACTCCAGCCGTAGCCGGCGTGGCAGGCGGTGCAAGGCGGCCAGTTGGGCGTGATGCCGATGCAGAAGTTGTTGATCACATGTTTTTTACCGGTGTAGACCGGTTCGTCATGCCCTTCGACATCATACGGGCCGTGCTCCCAGGTGAAATGCGATGAATGCAGCATCTGGTCACCCGCCTCGGGATGACATTCCAGGCAGGCTTGCGTGACTTCATGGCCACTTTCAAAGGGACCTTTTAGCGCTGTGACCGTGTGGTCGGTGTGGGGGGGATGCTTGGGCAGATGCGCTCTGGGGTTATCGGCCATGCTGATTTGTTTGGGTAGGAAAAGCACGATCGCCAAAACGATGATAGCCAGGGTCGCAACTGCGCCTACAATCCACATTGATTTCTTTTTGGTCATTGGCTTCGCTCCACAGATATGTGGTGGTGGATGAGTGAAAAAGGGTCGAGTGTAAAAGGGTTTGACAACTGGGAAAGCTACGCTTATAAAAACGTTTAGCTTCGCCCCGAGAAAACCTCGGCATGTGAAGCGACGCGCTCTCCCAGCACTTGACGAAGTAGATCCAGCGCCTGGACGATGCGGCGATCTTCGAGGCTGTAAAGCACTTGTCTGCCGCTGCGTTGGTGGTGAACCAGATGCGATGTACGCAGGATTCGAAGATGACGAGAGACGGTCGATTGGGGGAGAGAGAGCCGTTCTGTGAGTTCACTGACGTTGCTGGACTGCTCGGCCAGGGTGTAGAGCAAGGTGATGCGGATGGGATCGGCCAGCGCTGTGCACAGTTCCGCGTGGAGTCGGTTGACTTCAGAACGTGGTGGGATCATGAGAAAAAGTCGGAAACAAAATCGAGCGTGGTGACATATCCGGATATCCGGATACCAATCTCAAATTTTACACCGACTCTCCCCATAAATCTATGATCCATATCATATTGCGCCACACTTGCACCCACTTTCTTCAAAATTAGACGTTACTCACCCCATAGCGTGGATTTGGCTGTGCAAATCTCGTAACGCTACGGACACCTCATCCAACTGCGTCTGCACGTCCAACAACTTGTCTCGTTCGACTCGGATGAAACGGGTGTAGGGTTCGATGGCCTCACGGATTTCCTGGGTCGAGCGCGTGAGTTCCCGCTCGAACTGGGCTTCGATGGTTTCGTGCAACTTTTCTCGCAACTCCTCGATCTTGGCGTCCAGATCGTTTTTGGCTTTGCGACGCCGCGCAGGCAAGATGAAGAGCCCGGCGATAGCCACGCCACCGGCGGCGATAACGCCCAGCGGGTCGAGCGCGCGCGTGAGCACGTGCAGGAGGATGGCTCCCAGGCCCAACGCACCCACTTCCACCGCTCCCATCGTCGCTAACGACGTTTTCACCGATTCGCTCAGTTCACGGGCAGCTTTGTCCATGTCGTACGTGGCCACGACTTCTCTGGCTGCTCGCCCGACCGACTGGAGCAACGCCTGCCGGTTGATCTCGAACCGTCCTCCCACCTCGCCCACAATGCGGTCGTCGTGTTGGGCTGCGCGCTGGTTCAGGTAGGCGGTCACATCCTGCCACTGCCGATAGTTTCGCTCCACCATCCAGTCGATCAGCTCGCTCACTTCCTGCTCGATGCGTTGGGGCGTGTCGGCCATCACCTGCTGTTCAAACGCCACTTGCAACTTGGAGGCGTTGATCAAATCGAAAAAGCGGCTGATGCGAATGGTCTCTTCGAAAAAATCATCCCCGCGGGCGCGCAGATCGAAAAGGATGTTGTCGATGCGGCTAAGGCGATAGGCGAAATCGTGGCGCATGTCGGTTTCGTAGCCGGCGATTTGCTCATCGATGGTTTGCAGCGCCCCGATATCCTCTTGCAGCAGAGCCAATTGTTCATCCACTCGCTGGCGATAAGTGTGCTGAAATCGCTCCGCCACGCCCAGGGGACTGGCCAGTTTCAGGCGCAGGCGCTCTTGCTGATCGAGGCGATTGAGGATGTATTCTTCCAGGGCGGGAAAGCGAGAGGCCTGTAAAAGCTCCGGCATGGGTTTGCCCAACACGCCGATTTTCGCCTGCTGCGCCATTTTCACCGAGACGGGGAAGATCTCGGGCACGGTGTCGAGCACGGCGACGCTCTGGTTGCGCACGAAGTCCACAACCTGGTTCAGCGCGGCTTCATCTTCGAGGATATCGATTTTGTTGATCACCACCACCACTTTTTTGCCCCAGGCCTTCACCAGTTCCAGAAAGGTGCGTTCGCTCTCGCTGAATGGCCGGTCGGCCGAGGTGACGAAAAGCACCAGGTCGGAGCGGGGCACAAACGCTTCGGTGATCTCCTGGTGACGAAGGATGATGGCGTTGGTTCCCGGCGTGTCGACGATATTGATCTCTTGCAGCCATTCGACGGGGTAGCTCAGGCGCAGGAGGAAGGGTTCGACTTGTTCCGCCGCCGGTTGCGGACCATAGGTGAGGATATGCACCTGGCTCGTCGTCGGCGTCACGCCCTCATCAAGAAACCGTTGGCCCAGCAGGGCGTTGATGAAGGCGGATTTGCCGCTGTTAAACTCGCCCACCACTACCAGCAGGAAGAATTCGTCTAATTGTTGGCGGGTGCTGGCCAGGGTTTCCAGTTCGCCGGCGGGCGCATCCAAACGGGCGGCGACGTTTTCCAGCGCGGTGAATTGCTCACGCTCGCGCTGCAAGATGCTTTGTTGTTGACGGGTGAGGACGCGTTGCATCAAAGCGGTTCAAACCTGGCTGTCAGGATTTGGTTGGGGCTGGATTTCGGAGGGTGACTCAGCGATCAGTTCTGGGGCAGGCACATCGGTGGGGGGGGCCACAGGCTGGTCGGTCGAGGGGGCTGGGTTGTCGAGCAGCAGGGTGAAAAGTTCGGATCCCCATCGTCCCAGGTAGCGCATCATTTCTTGCAAGTCGTCAGGGGTGAGATGCGGCCGGGGTGATGCGCCAGGATTGCTCTGAACCCATGCTTGCAGTTCGGGTAGATAATCGAACAGGGCGCTGGGGTCGACAGGATAATGCCGGGGTTCAGATCCGATCCAGGTGACTTCGCCCTGGCGAGAGGCGACTTGCTGCCAGGCTGCGGCGCTGGGCATGTCGGGAGTGACGGTGAAACCGGGCAGCAGCGCCAGGAGAAGCGGTGCATCCGCGGGGAACACCGAGATCATGCGGGCCAGGTACTCCAGGCTGTCATCACAGTTGAAGGGCAGCCACAGGGGCAAAAGGTCGGAGCGCAGGGCGGCGGTGGGGTTGAGCAGGCTGAAGGTTTCGACGAGAATACCTTTCGGCGTGCGGTCGTGCAGTCTGGATTCCCAGAGATAGGCCGTATAGGCGAGAGCGCTGAAATCTTCGGGATGAGCGCCGTTGATGGCGAAGAATTGGTAAGGTTCGGTATCGCAGAATTGACGGACGGCGTCCCGGAATGCAGGCAGACCTCCCCATTCCGATTCTGGCTGTTCCGACAAGGGATACCGGTCGCCGAGGTTCCAGCCCCCGTGCTGGCGGCTTTTCTGGGCGGCCAGCCATGTGTCGATTTCGGCGTTTCCGTGCAAGAAGTCTTGGTCGCTGTAGCCGCCCAAGCCGCCGACCTGGAAGAAGTGGCGATCTCCCAGTCGGTACTGGCTCCAAGTGTAATGCGAATCGACGAAAAAGAGGACACCCTCCGGGGCCAAATGCTCTCGGATGAAGTCGAGGTACACTTGGGGCAGGCCCAGTAACTTCAGTCTGATGTGGTTGACGTGCTCGACGAGGAAACGATCGTGGAGGGGATCGTAGTGGTTGACCGCCAATAGATCGGGGTTTTGCGAGAGGATCGGTTCGAGGAAAGCGTTGCCCTGGTGAACGTAGTCCTCAATAGCGTCTGGATCGCTGTGCGCGGCGAAGCTCAACAGAAAGTGCGAGGGCAGGAATGGTATTTGTAGAAGGGCGGCGAGGTAGGCGATGCCGCCGTTGGGTGTCCCGATGAGGATCGCCGGGTAGCCGATGCCATCCTCCACCTGGTTGTAAACGCCCAGCGCTTGACGCGCTAAGCCTTCGCTGGTTACGCGTTGCGCCAAAGCAGGGTCGAGGCCAATATCCCGCACCGCATAGGACACTAATTTGCGTTTGAGCGCATCCGGCAGGCGCGTGGCGAAGTGCGCTAATTTCGCCTGTGTCGCGGTTGTGCGCTGGTTTGGACGCCAGGCATCTGCTAACGAGGCGGCGACTGACTGGAGGACAGCGGCGGAACTTGATTCTGGGGCTTCGCGTATGCGTGGATAGGTCATGGCCTGGTCAGTGATGGTGGAGTGCGAGTGTGTGATTGTGCAGAGCGTTCATCATTATAGCATTACACGAAAGGCCAGCAAAACGCATCGTTCCCCTTGTTTTGAGAAGCCCCCAACAGTGATGGGAGTCCTACAGCAAGAATTGCCAGCGTACGTCGACGACCATGGCGACAAAGAGTAAGGCCAAATGAAGCAGTGAGTATTTGTACAGGCTCAGCGCCGCGGCGCGGGTGCCTTCTTTCCTGACCCGGTAGGCGTCGATCATGAATTTGGCGCCGAGCAGGAGGGCGATGATGAAATAAATCCACCCCATCAAGCGGAGGGGAAACAAAATCAGGGTGCTTGCCAGGAACACCCAGGAATAGATGATGATCTGACGACGTGTTTCTTCGGGGCCGACCACGACCGGCAACATGGGGACATCCACGCGCGCGTAATCTCGTTCGACCACGAGCGTAAGGGCCCAGGTGTGTGGCGGGGTCCAAAGGAAAACGATGGCGAATAACGCCCAGGCCATCGGCTCCAGCTCGCCTGTGACGGCCGCCCAGCCCACCAGCGTGGGAATAGCGCCGGCAATGCCGCCGATGGTGATGTTATGATGGGTCCTGCGCTTGAGCCACAGTGTATAGATGACGATGTAGTACACCCCGCCGCTCAGCGACAGCATCGCCGACAGGGGGTTGACCTGGGTGTAGAAGACGACAAAGGCCAGGAGCGTGAGTAGTGCGCCGAAAATGATCGCCGTCTGGGGTTTGACCCAACCCAGCGGCACAGGACGGCGGCTGGTGCGATACATCAATCCGTCGATGTCCCGATCGAAGTAATGGTTCAGGGCATTCGCCCCACCCGCTGATAGCGTTCCTCCCACTATCGTCCAGAATAAGAGGGGGAGGGGCGGCATTCCTCCTGCGGCCACCATCATCGCCCCGACCGTAGTGATGAGCAACAGGGAGATGATTTTGGGCTTCATCAAGGCCACGTAAAGAGCAAGCGGCCCCGGTTTGCCTAATTTTCCTGTTTTGCTCCGCTGTGATGACTTCGTCGAAGCGCTTGCCGTGTCGGTTTTTGCCGCATGGCTACTATTGGACATGGTTTTGGAGGTGTGTGCGAAACGAAAAGATTGATTGTCACAGCCATTGTAGGCTAGCGGCGATTATCCTGTCAAAGTAAGCTGTTAAACAGTCTGCTGCACAGATTAAGCGAGCAGTGAATGAGCCTCTGGCGATTGCCG
>DUEF01000372.1 GCA_011176555.1 Caldilineae bacterium | reverse complement strand
CGATCAACTTCACCAGGTCGGTGCGATCCTCAACGGCGGACATGATCACGCCCTCAGCGTCGATCCAGTGGCTGTCACCCTGAATTTGGTACAGAATAATGGGCTCTCTTTCTTTGACCTGAATGCGGACTTGGGCGGGAAGTCTGACTTGCACGCGTGCATCCTGGACATGGGGCAATTGTTTCAGTCGTTCCACCACCTGCCTGGGATCGATAAAGAAAACGCTGAAGTTATCGATGCCTGCTTCTCTGTAAATTTCTTCGGAACTCGTGTGGCGGTTGTTGGAGACAATTGCAGAGTATACCCAAAAATCGTTGCTAAGGAAACCGTAGCCGGTCGCGAAAAGAGCGGCGACCAACAGGACGAGCGCCAGGGCGTGGCTGAAATGCCAATCGCGGCTGGCGTACAGCCGTCTTAAAAGGGACTGACGCGGGGCTTTCCGCCTCGTCCGCGGCGTCGGGGTCTGCTTGGGGGAGAAGAGTTTGCGCGGATCGAGAACCGCTATCGAGGTGCGACTGAAGCGTTTTTTGGACGATCGGCGTTTTCGAACGCTGGTTGGCCCTACATGAGCAGGGCCGCTGCGATGATAACGGGGCATAAAAATGGTGGGAGAATGAAACGATAGGCAATCATCAACCCGTCAAAGAGGCGTTATGCACTGCTCTGGTAGGTGTGTTGATTGCGGGCGATTTCGGCGTGGCGTTCCAGCGCCAATTCGATCAAACGGTCGAGGAGTTGAGGATAGGGAAGGCCGCTCGCCTCCCACAGTTTGGGATACATGCTGATGCTCGTGAAGCCCGGCATCGTGTTGATTTCGTTGAGAAAAATCTCGCCGCTGTCGTCATTCAGCAGAAAATCGGCGCGGGCCAGACCGCTGCCATCGACTGCTCTAAATGCTTGCACCGCCATGCTGCGCACCGCCTCGGTTTGTTCTGGCGTGATGAGAGCGGGGATCAGCTCACGGCTGGCCCCGTTGAGATATTTGGCGGCGTAATCATAAAACTCATTGCTGGGCACGATCTCGCCGGGGATCGAAGCTACCGGTTCGTCGTTACCCAAAACCGAAACCTCAATCTCGCGGGCGTTGGCCACGCCCTGTTCCACTACGATCTTGCGGTCGTAGCGGGCGGCCTCGTCGATGCCCGCGCGCAGTTCCGCGCGGCCCTTCACCCGGCGAATGCCGACGCTGGAGCCCAGGTTGGCGGGTTTGGTGAACATGGGGAAGGCCAGTTGCCTCGCCAATCGCTCCAGTTCGGCCTCTGGATCTGTCTCCCACCGGGTGCGGAGCACGACCGCCCAGGGCGTTTGCGGCAGACCATGACTTTGGAACAGCATCCGGGAAACGGCTTTGTCCATGGCCAGCGACGACGCCAACACCCCGCAACCTACGTAGGGGACGCCCGCCAGATCCAACAGCCCTTGCAGCGTGCCATCCTCGCCAAACGGGCCATGCAATATCGGGAAGATCACATCGAGATCAGCGAAGTGCTCGGGGCCAGGCCAGCGTGGCGCATCTTCGGGCGCGGTATCGCCGCGCATAAGCTGCGCCAGGGGATCGCCTCCGAATAGCCAGCGCCCATTATGGTCGATGCCAATGCGCGTGATCTCATAGCGGGTTTTGTCGATGGCGTTCAGCACCGACTGCGCGCTCATCAAGCTGACTTCGTGTTCGCCGGATCGTCCGCCAAACAGGACGCCGACTCGGAGTTTCGAGGACATGGGTGGGAAGGGAGTGAGGTATGTAGTGCGTCAAACGTAAAGCGTAATTCTTCGGTAGATCGGGAAACCAGTAAACCGGAAAACCGGAAAACCGGGGAATAGTGTCCAGGCAAAGTGTGTGCGGTGTGCGTTAATCCGGGTTGCGTAGTGCGTGGTCCGTTCACTCGATACCAACTTGACGGAACACGCAATACGGAACACGCCGCCATTTGGTTGTGGCCTCGCCACGTTATGTTTTACGTAAGCTCGGCCCAGCGCTCCAGTCGCCGATGAACTGAATTTCTGGCTCAAGGATGACGCCGAATCGTTCGTAAACTCGCCGTCGCATGAGGTTCATCAATTGCACGACCTCGGCCGCAGTGGCCTGACCGTGGGTGACGATGAAATTGGCGTGCAAGGCGCTGACGCTGACCTGGCCCACGCGCAAGCCTTTCAATCCTGCCGCCTCGATCAACCGACCGGCGTAATCGCCAGGCGGGTTTTTGAAGATCGAGCCCGCGCTTTTGTCGACGGGCTGAGTGCGGCGCCGGTGCGCGATGTAGGACTGCGCTCGCTGCGCTTCGGCGCCGGCGGGGTCGGGGCGCAGCCGGAAGGTGGCGCTCAGCACCACCGGGCCGGGAGCAGATTGGTCGGTCGGGCGTTTCAGGCTGCTGCTGCGGTACTCGAATTGGAGCTGCGAGGCCGGAACCACGCTGACCCGACCATCCTCCCACAGCTGGACGCTGTACAGGACATCGGCGATACAGCCGCCATGAGCGCCTGCGTTGCCGACGATTGCGCCGCCCACTGTGCCGGGGATGCTCACGGCCCAGGCCAAACCGGCCAGCCCCCGTTGGATGGCGGCGCGGGACAGACCGGCCAGGGATGCGCCGGCTTCCACCTGCACGAGCAAGGGCTCGGCATCATCTTGCGGCCACTGGATTTGGCGGCACTGGTTGAGGATGACGACGCCAGGGACGCCAGCATCGCTGATCAGGACGTTCGAGCCGCCGCCGAGCAGCAGAAAGGGTGTTTTGTGGCTGTGGAGTGTGTCGAGAGCAGCCTCCAGGTGAGCTAAGCGGTTGATGGTGAGTAAGGCGGCTGCGGGGCCGCCGATGCGAAAGCTGGTGTGCGGGGCCAGTGGCGTCTCCAGTTCGACGCCGTAACGCCCGAAGGGCGTCAATGCCGCAAGCAGGTCGGAGGACGGAGGACGGTAGGGGCGCACCGGCAGGTCGCCCCGAGGTCGGGGGTCAGACATCGGAGATCGGGAAACAAGCAACGCACCACGCACTACGCATTACGACGCTCCAGCGCCTTGAGCAATTCGGGGCCGATCCACGTGGCTGTGCCGGCGCTGAGGATGAGCACCACACTGTGCGGCTGCACATGGCTGGCCAGATAGTCCAGCACCTGCGGTAGCGAGTCGATGGCGTGCGCTTGTTCGTGGCGGCTGGCGGCGATAACCTGGAGGTTGTTGATCGTCGGATCCTGCGGTTCTCTGGCAGCGTAGATGTCGGTGACTACGAGTTGATCCGCGGCCGCGAATACGCCCTCGAACTCGCCCAGAAAAGTGCGAGTTCGGCTGTAAGTGTGCGGTTGGTACACCGCCCAGATGTCCCGATCAGGGTACGCGGCGCGGGCCGCGGATAACGTCGTGCGGATTTCTGTGGGATGGTGGGCGTAGTCGTCGATGACGATCACATCCCCGACCTCTCCCTTGATCTCGAACCGTCGTTCTGCTCCCTGATAGCTGCGGAGCAAGGCCACCGCCTCGGTCAGGGGGACGCCGGCCTGGCTGGCGGCGATGAGCGCACCGGTGCTGTTGAGGATGTTGTGCAACCCGGGGATGGCCAGTTGCACGTCGTAGTGTTCTCCGGCGGGGGTGTGCAGGCCGTAGGTGGTGGCGGTTGGACTCATTTCAACCGAACTCACTTTCCAGGCGACGCCATTGCGCATGCCGTAACTGCTCCAGGCCAAGGATTCTTCGGGCAATTGAAAAATATTCGGCAGCGGCGCATCATCCTGGCAATAGATGACATTGCCGCCGGGGCGCAATTGATCCAGAAATTGGCCATAAGCCATCTGGTATTCCTCGCGGGTGGGGAAGCAGTCGGGGTGATCCCACTCCAGGCTGGTGAGCACGATCGTGCTGGGGTTGAGGCCGAGGAAGGCGTAGTCGTATTCGTCCGCTTCGATCACAAACAGGGGGCTTTTGCCCGCGGCGCTCATGCCCAAGTCCGGCACGCTGCTGCCGATGATATAGCCAGGTTCCAGGCCAGCGCCTGTAAGCAGATGGGCGATCATGCCGGTGGTGGTGGTTTTGCCATGCGTGCCCGCCACAGCGATCACGGTGCGATTCGCGGTCAGCGGGCCCAGCAGTTCATTGCGTTTGACCACCGGAATGCCCCGCGCCTGCGCCGCCAGGATTTCGGGGTTGTCCAGGGGGATGGCCGAGGAGATCAGCACCAGGTCGGGTTCAGATGAGGGGCCGGAAGGAATCAAGTTGCTGGCGTCGTGACCAAGATGGATCGTAGCGCCGGCCGCGGCCAGGACTTCGGTGCGGATGGAGGACTCGCGGTCGCTACCGCTCACCTGGTAGCCGAGCTCCAGCAGAACATTGGCAATGGGCGCGAGGCCTGTGCCGCCAATGCCCACCAAATGAATGCGGTGGCGCTGGCGTTTTGCGGGAGGCAGTTGGAAAAGTCGGCGCCAGGATGCTGTCATAGTCGGTAAAGCAGGTTGGGGGATAGCGATCATCTGCGTACTCGCAAAATGAGCATCACCATCACCATCACCGCCCAGAACATGGAAGGGACCAGGTATTGGGGGAGGTAGTGGGCCATGAATTCTGCCGGCGTAGTCAGGGGTAAAACGAGAACGCCGAGATCGACAACCGGATAGGCGTTGATTTCTTGCAACCACCACAACGTGCCTGAAACGAGGTAGCCATTGAGCAAGCCTACCAGCACAGCGATCACGAAACCGGCAAATCCCGTAAGCGGTTTGCCGCGAAAAGCAAAGGTGTTGAAGCCAGCGTAGCTGGCGAAGACGACAAAGATCAGAAACAGGCTCAGCGAGATGGCGATCCAGTGCTGCTCGGTGCGCAGGGCCAGATTGGCGTTGAAGAGATCGTATCCCTTGTGGAGCAACCTCGGCAGATACTTGACGCCGAATTCGGTGATGACGAAGAGCGACACGAAGATCATCGTGGTGACGCCCAGCTCTCTGAGATAGCCGCGTGCCAGACTAATCATGATGAAAAACAGTGTGACAGCAAGCCAGAGGATTTCGAAAGGGCCCATGTTAGCTCTTGTTGGCGCTGGTTTTGCTCACGCGAGCGCTGCCAGCAGCGATGAATACGATGGCGAGGATGATAACGACGATAGCCCAGGAGCCGAGGCTTTCGAACACGATAGCAAGGGGAGCCAATAAAGTCCTGGTCGCCAATTGCAGAACGCCGAGAACGCCTTCCATCGGCGTTTTCGGTTCGAGCGTGGGCAGAATGCCCTCTCCGCCTCCCAATACTGGGAGCAACAGGTAGGTCACCAGCAGGCCATTCGCCAGGCCAAAAAGCACGCCCAGGAGCAGACTGCTCTTCTTCTTAATGCGGTTGGCAATCAGGAAGCTGGAGATAATGAGCAAGAGCATCAAGACAAAGAGGATGATCTCTTCGTTTTGGGGCGGGATAAGCGGGGGCTTGACTTTGGCCACGGCAAAGATCTCGCCGAATTTGTCAGCGCTGAACTCGCCGCCCGCGATAAGCTGAAAGCCGCCATTCAGCATCATGTCGGTTAGCATGTACATGCGGTTGATGATGCGGATGACGGTGTCGCCCAACCAATTGGGGTTGCCCACCGCCGCCGCCAGCACCAACATGCCGAATTGGGCGAGCATGCCGAGGAACATGCGCGTATAGCCAAACCAGGCGAAAATGCCGAGAACGAACAAGAGAAAGATAGTGAGCAGGGTGTCATTCATTTTGCTGTTTGGTGCGTTGGGCGGCCAGGGCTACGAGGGCGGATGCGATGCAGTCGGCGGCGTCGGGTTGGGCCAGGGATGCACTGGCTTGACTCATGGCGGCCAGTTTTTCGGGGTGCGTGAGCAGATCATGCAAGGCGGGCCACAGTCTTTCCGGCATGTCGGCGTCGGCGATGACGATGGCCGCCCCGCGTTCAGCCAGATAGTCGGCGTTGGGTTGCTGGTGGCCGCCAGAAATCGGCAGGGGAACCAGGATCGCCGGCAGGCCCAGGGCCGGGAATTCGCCCAGGGTGGCGGCGCCAGCGCGGGCGATGACCAGATCGGCGGCGTTGAAGGCGGCGATGATTTCCTCGTGTAGGTAGGAATAGGGACGGTAGCGATTGCGCTGTTCGGCGGTGAGATCGATCGCCCGTTCTTGCGAAAGCGACCAATCTAGCGTTCCCGTAATGTGAATGACCTGAGCGATCTCAAGCAGTTGGGGCAGAATGTTGGCGGTGGCGATGTTGATGGAACGGGCGCCGCGCGAACCGCCAAAAATGAGGATGGTGGGTTGCTCGGGAGCCAAATCGAACTGGGTCCGAGCGTCTGTTTTGTTGCTCGACCGTTTTCTTAATTCCGACCGCACCGGATAGCCGGTGACGATGGCTTGATCCGGGAAGAATCGGGCGACTTCCGGGAAACTGACCGCGATCTGATCCGCATAGCGTGACAGGCGTTCTACGGCCAGCCCTGGCGTCATGTCGGGCAGGTAGATCAAAATGGGGACACGCTGGCGGTGAGCGGCCCACACAACCGGTGCGCAGGCGTATCCGCCGGTTACGAAAACGGCGTCGGGCCGCCAACGGCGCATCAAACTGCGCGCCTGCCATCCGCCGTAGAGCAGCTTGACGCCGCTGCGAACGAGCTTGAAGGGGTTGCGGATGCGGACCTGGCCAGCTTGAATGGCGACGAAATCCAGGCCCGCTTGGGGCGCAAGCTTCGCTTCGATGCCGTCGGCCGTGCCGGCGTAGCGGATTTCGAGGCCGCTTGGCGATTGGCTACCGTCCTCGACCGAGGGTGCGGGCGAAGACATTGCCGCGGCGTTTTGCAGGGCGTCCACGACTGCCAGAACCGGGTAGACGTGTCCCCCGGTCCCGCCGCCAGAAACCAAAAAGCGCATAGAGATCGATACCTCCCTGCCCATCTCGAGAGATGTTGAGCAAGACGCCTATCGCAGCCAGATTGACTAGCATGCTCGAACCGCCATAGCTGAAGAAGGGCAATGGGAGACCTGTGAAGGGAAAGGTTGCGGTGATAACGGCGATATTGATGAAAGCTTGCAACGACAACCAAATGGTGATGCCGAATGCCAGAAGCGTACCGAAAGAATCGGTGGCGCGCAAGGCGATGCGAATACCGCGAATGGCGAAGAAGAAGAACAGGGCGACAACCGTTAGGCTGCCGATGAGTCCCAATTCCTCGCCAACCACCGCGAAAATACTGTCAGTGTGGATGAAGGGGATGCCGTCAGGCGCGTGTTTGTGCGCACTTTCCGCCAAACCCGCGCCGAAGAAGCCGCCTTCCACCAACGCTTGAATAATGGTCCGGATGTGGAAGTTCGGGCTGTTGACCGGGTCTGCGAACGAAGCGATGAAGGCTTGGATGCGTTGCTGAGCATGGTCTGATTGGCTCATGATCAGGCCAAAAGTCAAGCCGCCCATAGCCGTGAGGATGCCAATTTGAAGCAAGTCGGCGCCGGCGATAAAGAACATCGCCAGGGCCGTCAGGGTGATGAGCAGCGATGTGGAGATGTCGGGCTGGACGATGATCAGGCCAACCAGAAGCCCCAAAAGCACAGCGAAGGGAATCAGCCCGTAGCTCACTTTCCGCAGGTCTTTCCCCTTCGAGGCCAACCAGGCGGCGATGTAAATGATGATGGCTAGCTTGGCGATTTCTGACGGTTGGACGGAGCCCTTGATGAAGTAGCGGACGGAACCGAACACCGGTTGGCCGATAACCAAAAGGAACGCCAGGCTAAACAACGTGATTCCTAGAATGGGAATGGCCAGTTTCTCCCAGGTGCGATAATTGATGTTGACCATGATCAACAGGGCGACAAGACCCATCATCGTCCACAGTAATTGGCGCGAAAAATAGTAGAGCGTATTTTCCTTCCAGGCATAGGCGACCGAGTAGGACGCGCTGAAAAGCATGACCAGACCGAAGCCCAGGAGGGCGGCCACCAAAACCAGGAGGACATAATCAAATTCGGGTTGCGTTGCTTTGGAACGATTCATAAGCTTTCCTGTGGTTGTTTAGTCATGCGGTCAGCCGACTTCCGATCTCTGACCTCTGATCTCCGGCCTCTGGCCTCTGACTTACAGCGTTGCCACCAGCGCTCGAAAGTGCCGGCCGCGTGCGGCGAAGTCGACATAAGCATCGTAACTGGTTCCGCCCGGGGACAGAAGCACGACATCGCCAGGTCGGGCCAGGCGTTGAGCCAATGCCACCGCGCCGGGCAGGTCCTGGCCGTGGTGGATTTCTTGCAGTTGGCTATCGGCGGGAATGGGCGTCAACACCGCTTCGATCAGGGGGGCGGCTTCGCCGAAGGTGATGATTTCGCGAACGCGCTGGTGCACTTCGGCGGCCCAGTCCTGCCAGGGGAGATGCTTGTCTCGTCCTCCCGCCAGGAGGATGAGCGGTTCGTCGAAACTGCGCAGCGCCGCCAGAGAGCGTTCGGGAGAGGTGGCGATGCTGTCGTTGACCCAGAGTGCGCCGGCATGGTGGCCGACTTCCTCCAGGCGATGCGCCACGCCGGTGAAACCAGTGATGACTTCGATCATGGCGGCGGGAGTCGCTCCCCCGGCCGCGGCCAGGCAACAGGCGGCCAGGATGTTGGCCAAATTGTGGCGGCCGCGTAGCCGGATGGCCGAGATAGGCGTCAGCGCCTGGGGCTCACCCTGCCAGCGTAGCCAGATCTGATCCTCCTCAAGCCAACTGCCATCATTGTGGGGGCGCTGGCTCAGGCCAAAGGTCATCACCCGGCCCTTGAGCGGAGCCCCGAACGCCTCCTGGCCCGACCCGGCTGCTATGCTCAGGCGTTTACTGCTCGCCCAGGCGGCCGTGACCGCGTCATCATGGCTGAGGATCGCCAGATCATCGGCTTGTTGGTGAGCCAGGATTTGCGCCTTGGCCGCGGTGTAGTGGGCCATCGAAGGATGTCGGTCCAGGTGGTTGGGCGTGATGTTGAGCACGGCGGCGATGTGTGGGCTCAGGCCCTGCGTCTGCCGCCAAGGCAGGTTGCGGCGGGGGGATTGCGGTGGTTGTTCGCTCCAGTACAGGAGTTGGAAGCTGGAGAGTTCCATCACTACCCGGTCTGTGGGCCGGATGTCGGTCAGGCGGCCCAGCAAGGGTTCGCCGATGTTGCCGCCGAGCCAGGTGCGCAGTCCGCTCGTTTCCAGCATTTTGGCGGTCAGGGTGGCGGTGGTGGTCTTGCCGCTGGAGCCGGTGACGCCGATGATCGGGGCCGGGCAGTGCTGGGCGAATAAACGCGTCTCGCTGGTGAGGGGGATGTTTTGTGTGCGCGCCGCTTGCAGCAGGGGGATGTCTTGCGGCACGCCCGGGCTGACGACGAGGGCGTCGATGTTTTTCAGCAGGTCGGGGGTTTGCGGCCCCAGGCGGACCGTCACGCCCAATTGCTTCAGGGGCGTCGTCATATCGGCCAGGGACTCGGCCGGGCGGATGTCGCTGACCACGACCTGCGCGCCTCGCTCCGCCAGCCAGCGAGCGGCGACGCCGCCCTCGCGGGCAAGGCCAACGACAAGGAGGCGTTGGTCGGTGAAGGGTGGGGCGGTGGAGGCGGGCATGGTGGGGTGGAGGAGGAAAGTGTCGGTGGTATCAAAAATTAAAGATTAAGGAGTGAAATTGTCGTTTCGGCGCTTTTTAATCACTAATCTTCACTCATCGAACCGTCAAAGAAGCGCCAGGGCGATGCCCAACATGCTGGCCAGGAGGCCGATCAGGAAAAAGCGTTGGGTCACCTGGGTTTCCGACCAGCCGCCGAGTTCAAAATGATGGTGGAGGGGACTCATTTTGAAGGGGCGAATGTCTCGTCCCAGAAAACGGCGGCTCAGTTTGGCTGAGAGCACCTGAATGATGACGGAAAGGGCCTCGGCCACGAAGGGCAGGGCGATGATGGGCAGTAGCAGCCACTGGCCGGTCATCAGGGCTACGACGCCGAGGGTGGCGCCAAGCGCTAGCGAGCCGGTGTCGCCCATGAAAAGTTGGGCCGGGTAAGCGTTGAACCAGAGAAAGGCGAACAGAGCGCCGACTGTGGTGAAGCAAAAGGCGGCCAGCCAGACCTGGCCCTGCAAGTAGGCGATGAAGCCATAGGCGGCGAAACAGACTGCGGCGATGGAGCCAGCCAGACCATCGAGGCCATCGGTGAGGTTAACGGAGTTGGCGGTGGCGACGATGATGAAAACGGCGATGAGTAGCCACCAGCCGTTGATGTCGATGCGTTCAGGGATCGTGGGAAAAGCAATGGAATGAATGTCCAGCCGCCAATACATGATCAGCGCCAAAATCAGCGCCAGGATGATTTGGATGGGCAGTTTGGAGCGGGCTAGTAGGCCCTGGGCGTCACCGCGGCGGCGACGGATGCCGGCCACATCATCCATCATGCCCAGCGCCGCGAAGGAAAGCATCGCCAACATGGGCGTCAGCACCGATTCGCCGATGAGTGTGAATCCGAGGAGGTTGGCCAGGTTGAGGCCGGTGGTGATCAACACGACCGCGGCGACGAATAGGATGCCGCCCATGGTGGGTGTGCCTGATTTGACCTGATGAGAGGCGGGGCCTTCGATGCGGATGCGCTTGCCCATTTGCTGGCGTTTCAGCAGGCGAATCAGGGGATCGCCCCAGATCACAGCCAGGAAGAAGGCCAGAGCGCCAAGGGTGAGGGGATAGGACATGAGTCGTGCGGCGGTGGGTTATGTGTCGGCAGGCGAAACGCTCAAGTTGGCGACGAGCGTCTCCATGCCGATGGCCCGCGAGCCTTTGATCAGGACGTAATCGCCGGGCTGGATGATCGTTTCGAGGGTGGTGGTGACTTCGTCGATCGTTGTGGTGTGGTGCACCTGCCTGGCCGGAAGGCCGGCGGTGATGGCTTCATCGGCGATCCAGTGTGCGCGTTCGCCAACGGTGATCAGTATGTCGGCGACGGCGGCGGCGCGGCGACCCACCATGCGGTGGCCGCTTTGTTCGTAGCTGCCCAGTTCGAGCATGTCGCCGAGCACAGCGATATGGCGGCCAGGCATCTCATCGAGTAGGTTGAGAGCGGCGATGCTGGAGGGCGGGCTGGCGTTGTAAGTGTCGTCGATCAGCGTGCAGTCGTGGATGCCGGGTGTGACTTCGATGCGCAACTGGGCCTTGACATCTTGCAGGCCGCGGATGATTTCCTCCCAACTGAGGTCGCAGAGCAGACCGGTTGCCGCCGCGCGCAGGGCTGTGTGTACGCTATGGCGCCCGAGCAAAGGCAGATGCACATGCAGAACGTCGGTTTTCCTGGATGACCTGCGGTAGTTGAAGCGGAAGCGGATGCCTTCCAGTCCGGCGCTGGCGATTTCGTCCGCCCAGAGGTCGGATTCAGGCGTCAGGCCGTAGCGAAAGAAGGGGGCGGGGCTGAGGTCAGCCATGCGCCGCACCCAGGCGTCGTCCCAATTGAGGACGGCGTAGCCGTCGGGCGGCAGGGCTTGCACGAGTTCCGATTTGCCTCGGAAGATCGCCTCCATGCTGCCGGCGCGTTCCAGATGGACGGGGCCCAAGTTGGTGATGACGCCGAGATGGGGATGGGCGAGTGCGCAGAGTTGTGCGATCTCGCCTTCCTCGTAAAAGCCCATTTCCAGGACTGCGTATTTGTGTTTCGCTTCGATGCGTAACAAGGTCAGGGGCAGGCCGATTTCGTTGTTAAGGTTTCCTTCGTTCCAGATCGTGGGGTATCGTTGCCGCAAGACAGCGGCCATCAGTTCTTTGGATGATGTCTTGCCAACGCTGCCGGTGATGCCGATGACGGTGGGATTGAATTGAGATCGCCAGTAGGCGGCCAGTTGCTGGAGGGCTGTGAGCGTGTCTTCGACCAGAAAAAGGATGGGGCCAGTCACATTGGTTGGGGCGGGATCGACGGCGGGGCGCAGTGTTTGCGTAAGGACGCCGGCCGGGACTTTTTCGGCGATAATGGCGCGGGCGCCGCGGCCAATGGCGTCGCCAATGTAATGATGGCCGTCGGTGTGTTCGCCCGTAAATGCGATGAAGCAACTGTGGGGCGTCGCACGTCTGGAATCGATGACAAAGGATTCGATGGGGAAGGCGGCCAGCGCATCGTGTGGGTGACGACCGCCCAATCCCCGGTAGATGTCCGCCAGGGTGAGTGTCATGGCTGTTCTTCCACCGGTTGCATGCCCAGACGGATGACGTCAGGGGGGATCGCATACAGGTCGATCAGGTCTTGGGCGATATCATGGAAGAGGGCCGCTGCTGTTTGGGTGGCCCAGCGGGAGGTTTTCGGGCGGTCGAGTTTGACCAGGATCACGAATTGCGGGTCGTCGGCTGGAAAAAAGCCGGCAAAGGAAGCGATGGTGTTTTCCTGGGTATAGCCTCTGCCTTCGGTATCTGGGATCTCGGCGGTTCCCGACTTGCCGGCGATGGCGTAGCCCGAGATCTTGGCTTTTGGCGTGTTTCTCACCGTGTAGACCATCATCTCGGTGAGGGTCTGGGCGGCTTCAGATGAAATGGCGCGCCGCATCGGCATGGGCTCGATGGTGCGGAGTTTATCGCCATCGATGACCTGATGCACGACATGGGGCTGGTACAAAACGCCGTCAGAGGCGATGGCGGCGACGGCGTTGGCCATTTGCAGGGGCGTGACGCTGATGCCCTGGCCGAAGGCGTTGGTGGCAAGATCGAAGGGATACCAGCCGTTTTTGCCCGGCGATTTGACGATGCCGGCCACTTCGCCTTCCAGTTCGATGTTGGTGAGTTGCCCAAAGCCGAAGAGGGTCACGGCTTTGTAGAAGTTTGGGCTTTCCAATTGTATGGCGATCTTCGCTGTGGTGACATTGAGTGACTTAGCCAGAGCCTCTTGGGCGGTGACTTCACCTCGGCCCCGTTTATCCCAGTTTTTGACTGTGCGTTCGTAATAGACGAGCTTGTCTTCGTCCAGGTACTTGGTTTCCGGGGTGATGACGTTATTTTCCAGGGCGGCGGCATAGGTGATCAGTTTGAAAACGGAACCCGGTTCGTAGAGACGGCTGATGGCGGGGTTGATGAAAATGCTCTCGTCAGGAGCGAGATTGTAGTCGTTGGGATTGAAGTCTGGCCAGGAAGCCATGCCCAACACAGCACCGGTCTTGGGCTCCAGGACAATGACGGTCCCCGATTCGGCCTCGAATTCTTTGATTGCTTCGGCTAATTCG
>DUEF01000371.1 GCA_011176555.1 Caldilineae bacterium | reverse complement strand
GGGGATGGAATCGCCGGGCTTGATCACCGCCTGGCTGATGAGATGCTCGGCCCCGCGCCCTTGATGGGTGGGAACCACGTATTTGTAACCGTAGTAGGTCTGGACCGCTTCTTCGAGATGGTAGAAATTGCGACTGCCCGCATATGCCTCGT
This sequence comes from Caldilineae bacterium, assembly GCA_011176555.1. GTDB lineage: Bacteria > Chloroflexota > Anaerolineae > J102 > J102 > DUEF01. The sequence goes on along the minus strand of DUEF01000371.1, from coordinate 7,220 downwards.
CGCCCAGCATGATACCCGCCCACTGGCGGTCGCTCATGGCGCTGGTGCCGCTGTCGGTCAGCAGGTCGATGTACACATCTTCGGAACGGAGAAGAAAGGAGTTGTAGCCAGCTTCGGCAATGGCTTGTTCGCGCTCCGTACGAGTCGCCATACGAATTGGCTCCACCATTTTGATCTTCCAGGGCTCCGCCCAGGAGCGGCGGCCAAACTGCTGGCCCATCGTTTTGGGGAATAGTTTGTTTTGCGTCATTGCAAACACCTCGTGATAAATTTTGGAAATGGCGATCGTTCGTTAATCTCCGAAAATCTTATCACGTGAAGCGACGATGGTCAACGATATTTTTTCATATCCACAAAATATCAGAAGATACTAAACAATCTGCTTGCTATAGCCTTATTTTATTCATCACTACAAAGTCCACTCATGGTAAAACGTTCGACTCGCACCTCGCAGCCTGACAATACCCGGTATCCAATACCAGCTATCAAGATCGGCATCAACCGCACCAATAAACACACCAGGCTCAAGCGAATCGAAAATCCTGTTTTTCGTCAGCTACGCCTGGTAATCACCCGCCCCAGAGCGTCCAAGCCCTGCTCCAACTTCTCCATTTCCGGCCCGAAACTGATGCGACTGTAATTGCCGTAGCGGCCGAAGGCGCGCCGGTGCTCGGGATTGACATCAAAGAAGATGCCGGGCACGGTGATTACATTTTCCTTGAGCCCCTCTTTGAAAAAGGCGAGACCATCGTTGAGGGGCGCGGGCAAAGCCGCGAGATTGGCCCAGACGTAGAACGTTCCCGCCGGTTCCGCTTCGACGCCGATCCCCATCGCCCGTAAACGCGCCAGGGTGTAATCCCGTTTTTTGCGGAACGTATCCTGAATGGCCTGCGTCTCCTGGTACACGAGTTCCGGTTCGAGCAAGTCGAGCACCTGATTTTGGAAGGGATGGTTCGGCCCGCCATCCAGGAACGACCCGGCGCTGGCAATGGCCCCGATCACTTCCTTGGGCCCCAGCGTCCAGCTAATCCGCCAGCCGGGGTAGCGCCAGTTCTTGGTCAGACCGTCGATAATGATGACCGGATCGGCGTTGACATCTTCCACGTAGGCCGCGGCGGAAACCATGGTCGGGGGATGCGCATTGGCCGGGCCCGTGTAGATGTAGTGGGAATAGAACTCATCGAGGATCAGCGAACACTGGAAATCACGCGCCATCTGCACCCAACGCCGAAGGCGTTCTCCTTCGACCAGTTGCCCGGTGGGATTGCAGGGATTGCTGACCAACAGCGCCCGTAAGCCCCGCCCCAGGATTTCCCGTTTGAGCATGGCCAGGGGCGCGACGTAGCCTTCATCCTGATCCAAAAGAATGGGGATGGGAATGAAGGCCTTGAACACGCTCAAAAGCTCTTCGTAAGCGGTGTAGTCGGGCAAAAAATGGCCCATGTTGATGTTGCCCAGGGCCGCGGCCAGACGGGTCAGCGCCACTCTGCCCCCACCGGCGATGCTCACATTCTCCCAGGTGTACAACGATGACTTCCCCTGCCGAAACAGAATGTTGTACAGATCCGCCACTTTTTGCCGTAAGGCGATCTCGCCGGTGATGGGCCCATACTCCTGCGATTGCGGATCGATGCTAATCTGCTTGACGCGCGGCGGTGCGCCAGGGAGTTCGCCTGTTTCGGGCATGCCCTGCCCGAGATTGGCCCATGCAGGATCGCCATATTCGAAGCCTGCCTGGCGGGCGCGGTGCATGACATAGATGACGCCCGTGCGGGGCACCCTGCGAAAGCCGGGAATGGTTGGTTGTGACATCAAGTAATCCTTGGAAAATCGATTCGTATCGACTTGTGCGATTATGTGCCACAGGATGCTGCAATGTCAAGGATTTGACAGTATGGCGCGAGCGACTATAATTGAGATATTATATCACTGATATTAAGTCTCAAACTTGCAGAGGTGCAAATGAAGCGCAAATACTTATTGCCAGCGCTCACCGCACTGATCACCACCATGCTTTTGTGGTTAGCCGCTGGATGTACACCCACAACCAAAACGCCTTCGAATCCGCCAGCGACATCGCAGGCGTCCGAACAACTCCAAACGGATGCCACCGACCTGGAAATGCTCACCCTGCCAGCCCTGTCAGCGATCCCCCTGGACAGTCGGCCACTGCGTGTGGTGGCCACTACCAGCATCATCGGTGACGTAGTGACGCAAGTCGGCGGCGACACCATCGAACTGACCACCCTCATGGGCGCGGGCCAGAATCCACACAGCTACCAACCGGCGGCGAAAGACCTGACCGTTGTTTCTCAGGCCGACGTCATCTTCATCAATGGCTGGGATCTGGAGGAAGCCTTGGTCGCCGATCTGGAAGCGATCGGCGAAAATGCGTTCATCGTGCCCGTTTCCGCCAATATCGAACCGCTGCCGTTTCGGAATCCACAGAAAGAGGCAGGGGACAACCACGAGGGCGGGGGGCCAGATCCCCATGTCTGGTTCAGCATTCACAACGTCGAGCAGTGGGTGAAGAACGTCGAACAGGTTCTAAGCGAACTCGATCCAGTTCATGCCGAGACCTACTCGGCTAACGCCGCGGCATATCTGGCCGACCTGGCGGCGCTGGATGAGTACGCCAAAACCCGCCTGGCCAGCATTCCCCCCGAAAAACGCGTGCTCGTCACCAATCATGGCGCACTGGGCTATTTTGCCCGTGATTACGATTTCGAGGTTTTGGGCACGGTCATCCCCGGCATGAGCACGCTGGCCGAGCCCTCCGCCAGCGATCTAGCCAACCTCATCGCCACGATGCAGGAGCACGGCGTCTGCACCATTTTCACCGAGACCACGGTCAGCGACGCGCTGGCGCAAACCGTCGCCGCCGAATTGAGCGGTTGTGATGAGGTGAAGGTGTTGCCGCTATACACCGGCGCTGTAGGCCCGCCCGGCAGCGGCGCTGACAGCTACATCGGCATGTTCCACGCCAATGTGGATACGATTGCACGGGGGCTGAAATAATGGACTGGTTCCTGGAGCCCTTGCAATTCAACTTCATCGTACGAGCGCTGGCCGCCGCCATCATCGTTGGCGTTATCTGTTCGGTGCTGGGAACCTACGTGGTGTTGCGGGGCATGGCCTTTTTTGGCGACGCCTTGGCCCACACCATCTTGCCGGGCGTCGTCGTCGCCTATTTGTTGGGCTTGCCCCTCGCCATTGGCGCGCTGATCACCGGCATCCTCGCCGCCCTGGGCATCGGTGCACTGACGGAACGGGGCGCGCTGAAGGAAGACACGGCCATTGGCGTTGTTTTTGCCGGCATGTTCGCTCTGGGCATCGCTCTGTTGTCCATGTCGAGCCGTTACACCGTTGATCTGGCGCATTTCCTGTTTGGCAATCTCTTGGGCGTGTCGCAGACTGATCTGCTGTGGACGTTGGGATTGGGAGCCCTGGTTCTGATCACCATTTTTCTGTTCTACAAAGAGTTTCTTCTGATCTCTTTCGATCCGATGCTGGCCACCACCCTCCGTTTGCCCACGACCTTTTTGCGTTACCTGTTGTTGGTGCTGATCGCCATCACCATCGTCACCGCTTTGCAGGTGGTGGGCATCGCCCTGATGTTGGCAATGTTCGTGACGCCAGCAGCCACGGCCTCGCTGCTCACGCGGCGTTTGCCGACGATGATGGCTGTCTCTGCATTCATTGGCGCTTTTTCTGGTGTAGTGGGGGTGTACGCCTCTTTCCACCTGAATGTGGCGTCCGGCGCGGCGGTCGTACTGATCGCCACCTTGATTTTCCTGTTGGTTTTCCTGCTTGCACCCGGCAGCGGGCTTGCCTGGCGGCGGGCTTGAGGGGCTGATGTCATGACGAACGAAGTGGAAACGCTATCCAATGCCATTACGGAAAATGGTTATCGACTGACGGCCGCGCGCAAGGCCGTAATCGAAACGCTGGTGGCGTGCGGCGGCCATGTCAGCGCCGACCAGTTGGCGAAGCGGGTGCGTGAGGTCGCGCCGCAGGTCGGGCGCATGACGGTCTTCCGCACGTTGGAAGTCCTGGGCAAAGTTGGGGTGATCCGACCCATTTATCAGGGCACGGGCGCGGCGCATTATGTGTTGATGCACAAAGGCAGCCATCATCATTTAATCTGCATCCGTTGCCACCAAGTGATCGATTTTGACCAATGTGAATCCGGCGACCTGACACAAAGGCTGGGGCAAAAATTCGACTTTCAAGTACAGAGCCACCTACTCGAAGTGTACGGTCTTTGCAAAAATTGCAGATAGCGCATGGCGCTATGGCTGTCGATCAGGCGACAACCACTGTACCGAAAGGAATAGTGGCAACCAACATGGCGCAGGCCGCAGGCGTGAGCAACTGAGCCATCATCGCCGCTTTTGTCCCCGACAACACCGTCATGTCCGCAGTTTGCGTGATCAGATGATATCCCAACTCCGCCAAGGTCAGCTCAGTCGCAGCCAACAACGCCACTTTCTGCACCGGGATCTCATCTACAAGCGTTTGCCATTGCGCGTGTAGGGTCTGAGAAAAGCAGATGATATTCACGGACAAGCCAATACTGCTTGTCAAGATTACGAGAGGGGCTGTATCCAGAAATTGCGGCCACCTATTGTCTTTAGGGATTGCCAGTGACTTTGTTCGCGGTGCATTCATCGTTGGTTTTCCTTTTCCTCGAAGGACGGCGTGATGGATAAAGGTTTTCAACAAATGATGAGCACCTTATCACTCGATCGATCCGTCAAAAAGAAAGCCCACCAAAATCGGTGGGCAGCAGGTGCAAATCACATTCGCTGCGCTGCCCTTTATCCACGAAGGTTTGCGCACTTCACTTCAGGCGGGTTTTCGGACTTCTGGAATCATCAGTTACCGTTGCGGGACAGTGCCGGACTCTCATGCGGCGTGCAAGCCACATGATCACCGATCTTTCCCCATTGTGCGCTGTGCATCCGGGCGATCAGCGCACCCAAAGTGATTGGTGTTTTATTCAGTTGGTTGTATCATAGGATGATGCGTTACAGTTGTCAAGTTTCTCATTCCACTGCTGGTAAAAAACAAATTGATGCTAGAATTTTTCCTGAATCATATTTCCTTTCAACCTGACACCCTCGAATTGCTGAACAAGCTGCACGCCAGGCCGAACAGTGAGCACCAGCGCCATCTCGAACGCCTGGCCGAAGAAGCCCAGGCCATTGCTAAACCCAAAGCGGTTTACAGGGTGGCGGCCATCGACCAAAGAGGAGAGGATTACGTGGTCTTGGGCGGGACCACTTTTCGCAGTCGTATTCTCGCCGTCAACCTGAAGCAGGTGTATCGAGCGTTTCCCTTCGTGGCGACCTGCGGCGTCGAGCTGGATAAATGGGTTGCGTCAAAGGATGACACACTGGATCACTTCTATGCCGACGCCATTGCAGAGCGGGCCCTGCGCGCCGCCATTCAAACTCTGGTTGATCATATCACGGAACACTTTCGTCCCGACGGTCTCTCGGAGATGAATCCTGGCTCGTTGGCCGACTGGCCGCTCTATGAGCAAAAGCCCCTGTTCTCGCTCCTGGGCGACTCGCCAGCGATGATTGGCGTGTCGCTGCTGCCTGGCATGCTGATGACCCCGGCCAAAAGCGTATCCGGCATCTGGTTCCCAAAGGCAGAGAGTTTCGCCAGTTGTCAGCTCTGTCCCATGCCCAAGTGCCCCGGACGGCGAGCGCCCTACGAACCCGACCTGGCTGCACGAAAATATGGCATTTCGTAGATACCGAGGAGGTGAGATAGCTACACAATGAAGCCGATGAATTTCACCTTCGGCCTCGAACATGAGGTCGCTTTTCTTCGTGCGGATAGTAGCTTCGCCGATTTCAGCAACACGGCCTTCACAGAGTTCGACCAGATCATCCGCGAGCTGCCGATTTTCGACTCCGATTATCCGCAGTTACGCGTGGGCGACGCCGGCATCAAAGTCAAACGCTGGTACATCGAGGGCTACGAACGCTTTGGGGATAGCGAAAAGGTGATCGGCTGCCTGCCGAAAGGCATCGAGATACGCACCACGCTACATGACAGCATCAAGGGGGTCATCGCAGAACTGTGCGAAAACTACGCTTTACTGCGCCAGGTGGCCGTTGCCCATGGTTTCTCGCCCGTGTGCATCAGCTTCAACCCCTACCTGACGATTTTTACGCCCGACCCGCCTCTGAACGCCTACGAGCACCGTCGCCGTATGACCTCGCCCGAAATGCAGACCGCCGAGATCGTGATGCTGACTTACGGCCCCGACCTGAGTTTCTCGATAGCGGGATTGAGCACTGAAAAGATCATCGACATCGGACGTAAACTGACCTTCTACAGCCCTTACATTTTGCCCTTCAGCTTCAGTTCGCCGTTTTACGGTGGCGAAGTGTGGGATGGCCTCTCGGTTCGCACGTTTCACCGCACCGGCCCCCGTCCCGCCTGCATGGTTTTCATCGACGAACCCGACAAGATGATCGATAGCGCCCCCTCTCTGACTCAGCATGCGCGAGTCCCTGCGGAAACAGGTCGCATCGAATTCAAAGCCTTCGATAGCTGCTGTGACTTCTCGCTCTACGCCGCCCTGCTGGCCTTGCTCAAGGGCCTGGGCCTGGACGACTCGTTGCCCGACCGCGCCACCACGCCCGACGCCGCCCGACACCAGCATGTGGCCCGGGTCGGGTTCAGTGATGACGCCATCTGCCAGGAAGCTGGCCGGGTGCTGGCGGCGGCCAGGGAAGCGTTGGGCGATGATCCGGACGCCGATCTGCTGGTCCCGCTCGAGCAGATGTTGGTCACGCGCGAAACGCAGGCCGGACACATGATCCGCGCTTATCGGGAGCAGGGATCGATCTCGGCGGCGTTTGGCGATGAGGCGCTGTCAATTCTTGTGCCAGAAGCCGGATTCGGGGCATAGCCTGCGGACCGGCGGACCGGCATTCGCTACCCGCTTACGCTTCACCCACCATCAGCACAATTCGTCCTTTGACCGCGGCCTGTTCGGTCAGTTCATGCGTTGGGGGGGCTCCCCCAGCTTCATGCGTCGCTCGATGACCGACTTGATCTCGCCCTTGACCAGCAGGTCGAACAGCGTACTTTGCTCCTGGCAACCAGTCGGGCTGAATTTTGCGTAAATCGGCGATGGAGGGGTCCAAGCCGTCCGGCGCGGGAACCAGCGAAGCTGCCGGGCGACAGATGTACTC
>DUEF01000370.1 GCA_011176555.1 Caldilineae bacterium | reverse complement strand
TGTGTTTTTATGACATTTTTGCAAGCTGGCGCGCGCTTTAGATGAAAATTTGTCAATCTTATCGATCTTGCGCTAAGCTAGCTTCGTTTCGCTCCAATCTTGTTTTGGAGTTGAGTTCCCTCGCGGGCTCACTACCCTGGCATCACACTGGCTGAGGAATGAAATGATCTTCCCACACCAGTCATCTCGCCATGAACCAAGGAGGTACCAACTCAGTGAATACTGATATCGTGGAACGCGCCTCCCTATTCGTCGAACTTAACGCAGAAGAGCGCGCATTGCTGGCTGAGCGGCTCCACTTGCAGCATTTCTCTGCAGGTGAGTTGATCTTCAGTGAAGACAGCCCCAGCAATGCTCTTTTTATCGTTGAACATGGCGGCGTTCGCCTCAGCATGGGCCCGGTTTCACTGGCCACACTGGGGGCAGGCGCCGTTTTTGGCGAAGCGGATGTGTTCCTGGGCCGCAAGCGCAGCATCAACGCGCAGGCCACAGGCGCCACCAGCGTGTGGGCGCTTTCCCGTCACGATCTCGAGCAGATCGTCAGCGCGAATCCGAGCATCGGCATCAAGCTTTCCCAGAGCTTCGGATCCCGCATCATCCAGGTCGAATCCTATCTGATCGATCAACGTTTGCGCCGGGCCCCGGGCCTGGAATCACTCGATGATGACGAACTGCGCCAGATCGCCGCATACCTGACATTAGAAACCTTCCCACCGGGCCGCACGCTCTACCGCCTCGGCGATCCCAGCACAGGGCTCGCCATCATCGAAAGCGGTCGGGTGCAGGTGCAACGGTCGGAAGGCATCGTCGATCTCGGCGTCGGCGAGGTGCTGGGGTTGATAGAATTGGTCTCCGACAAAGACCATCTCGAAACCGCCACCGCCCAAACGGAAGTGCTGGTCTGGTCACTGACCAACGAGGACTTCCAGACCATCGTCGCCGAAACGCCGGACATTCGCGCCAAATTCAGCCTGGGCCTGCGCTCGTCATTGAGCGAGGCGGACAAGAGCCTGGCCATCGAGCGTTTGCGGGCGTTGCCCATCTTCACCGCCATCGACGACAACATCCTGAAGGCCGTCGCCGACCGCCTTCTCCTACGCCACACCCCGGCTGGCGAAATCGTTTACGCCGAGGGCAGCGCTGGCGACGCGCTTTACCTGATCGACAGCGGCCGCGTCGAAATCATCAGCAGCATCACCAGGCGGGCGGAAGTGTTGGCTCGCTTGGGACCAGGCGGATTCTTTGGCGAAATGGCGTTGCTCACAGGCAAGAGTCGTACGACCGGCGCTCGCACTGTGAACGACACCAATCTCTGGACGCTCTACCGCACCGATTTCGACGAACTGGTCGCCACCTACCCCGCCCTGGGTCAAGCCCTGAGCGAGACCCTGAGCGAACGCCTGGGCCAGGCCGACTCCGCCTTCATCGACAAGCACCTGCGCAAAATCAGCCTGTTCTCCGGACTGACAACCGCACAACTGGCCGAGATAGCCGACACGCTCTTCCCCGCTCGTTACCGCCAGGATGAAATCATCTACCAGGCCGGCAGTCGGGGTGACCGTCTCCATCTCATCGAAAGCGGCGTTGTGTTGCAAACCACCCAGGATGGACGTGTGGCCGAGCTTGGCGAGGGCGACTTCTTTGGCGCCGCCGCCTTGCTCACCGGTGAACCGCACGGCACGACCACCCAGGCCAAGACAAACGTCGAACTATGGGGACTGAACCGCGAAGAGTTCGAAACCCTGATGATGAAACATCCCGTCATGGGGCTGAACCTTAGCCGGGAGTTGAGTCGTCGCCTCTATCAGCGCAGAGAGCAACCCGCAGAGAAACCAGCGCCAACGCCCATTCCCGCACCGGTTCCGGTCGCAGCGTCTCAGCCCCGACCGGCCGTCACTGCACCCCCAACGCGGCAGGTCGCCCTACCGGCGCCGCAACGCAAAGCGGTTCCCGTCGTCACCCAACGCCAAGGCATGTTCGAATCGTTGGCGCTCTGGTACGGCGGCCTCACCCGCGGCGCCAAAGTGCGCCTGGTCGTCTTACTGCTGCTCCTGGCCTGGGTTTTGGGCATCGCCCTGCCGGCCACGGTGGTCAACGCCTTGCAATCTTCGGCTGTAACTGAGCCGGAGGCTCAAACGCCGCGCGTGGCCATCGCCTCGGCCAGCAACAGTGTGGCTCCTGTGGCCATCGCCCTGGCCAACCGGCAGGAAGAACATACGCCTGCGCCCACCGCCACCTACACCCCGCCTCCCACCGAGACGCCGTTGCCCACCGACACCCCGACCCCGACGCCCACTCCGACCAACACCCCCACCCCCACCGCCACGCCCACCGAGACGCCGCTACCCACGGCCACGCCCACCTTCACGCCGGTTCCGCCCACACCCACACCCAAACCTGTGAAACGCGCCGTGGCCGTCGTCAAAGCGCCCACAGCCACGCCCAAACCGGCCGTGCAATACAGTCTGATCGAAATACGGCGTCTGAACCCCTGCGAAAACCGCGGCAAGCACAACATCTACGTGCATGTCCAGGATGCCTCTGGCGCGGGCGTCAACGGCGTTTGGGTAATACAAGCGCCCAACGGCAATCCCGGAAACGTGATCGACAAAAAACGCACCCGTCAAAAAGACACCTTCCGTTCGGTCGTCGAGAACGGCAATGTCGATTTCGTCATGTGGAAGGGAGCGGAGTACATGGTCTTCATCTCCAACGACGGCGTCACGCCCGCGAGCACCGATTTCGCGGGGCCGGTGCACAGCAACTTCACCGACGAGGCCAACTGCCCCAGTGGCGGTGGCGGCAACACGCTCTTCCACAACTCCTTCCTGGTGGTTTTCCGCAAAAACTACTAGCAAGAGAATCATTTTCCCACGACAAGAGGTCTGCTCCGGCAGGCCTCTTTTTTTGTTTTCCGTATGTAGGGGCGTCCGGCCGGACGCCCCTACGCATCTCTTCGCCCCCTCGCCCATTCGCCTCCCCCTGCCCTTCGCCATTCGCCCGCAACTATGCTACAATCGCTGCAATCGTGCATCACAAAAGGAACTCAACTCCGTGCATTTCGTCATCATCGGTCATCTCACTCGCGACATCGTTCCAGGCGGCTACACCCTCGGCGGTACAGCCGCCTATTCTGGCATCACCGCCTGCCGTATGGGAGCGGACGTGACGATCCTCACCCGGGCCCATCCCAGCGACGCCCAACATCCCTCATTGGCGGGCCTGGAAATCATCAACCTGCCGTCCGACTACACCAGCACCTTCCACAACGTTTACCATAACGACATCCGCACCCAACATGTGCGGGTGGTGGCCGACCCGATCCTGGCCTGCGATGTCCCGAAACGCCTCTACGATGCCGATGTCATCTTGTTGGCGCCCTTGGTGCAGGAAGTGGACCCCGCCATGATCCCCCAAATGCAGGGGCTCGTGGCCTCCACGCCCCAGGGCTGGCTGCGCGAGTGGGACGCCCAGGGCCGCATCAAAGCCATCCCCTGGTACAGCGCCGGGCGCGTGCTGCCCTACCTGGATGCCATCATTTTCTCCGACGCCGATCTGATCGGCGATCTCAGCATCCTCCCCACCAT
>DUEF01000037.1 GCA_011176555.1 Caldilineae bacterium | reverse complement strand
TGTGGGGCTACTCGGTGTTCGTCGCCATGTTCGTCGTCGCCGTAATCGCTCCGTTTCTGGGAGCCATCGCCGATTACTCCGGCTCCAAGAAAAAATTTCTGCTCTTTTTCACCTCGCAGGCTGTGATTTTCACCGGCCTGCTTTTTTTTGTGATGAAGGGGAGCGTCGCCGCCGGCATGATCTTCTTCATCCTCGCCGAAATTGGGTATCGGGCGGCTCAGGTCTTTTACAACGGCTTTTTGCCCGAAATCGCCAGCACGGAAGACATGGGCCGGATCGCGGGGGCGGGCTGGGCCATCGGCTCGGCGGGCGGTGTGGTCTGCCTGATCATCGTCCTGGCCATGATCATGGGCTCGGGCGGCAGCAATCTCATGGTTCGACTCTCGTTCGTGTTCACGGCGGTGTTTTTCGCCCTGTCGGCGCTGCCCCTCTTCCTGTGGCTACCCGAACGAGCCGAGAGCCGTAAACTCCCCGAGGGCGAAAACTACTGGTCCATCGCCATCAAGCAACTGAAGGACACCATCAGCACCGCGGCCAGCTTCAAAGAATTCCTCAAGTTTATGCTCGCCTTCCTCATCTACAACGACGGCGTGATCATGGCGCTGGATTTCGCGGCGATCCTGGGCGGCGTGCTTTTCGGGCTGGACCAACAGGGGCTGATCGTGCTGATGATCCTGGTGCAGATCACCAATGTCATCGGCGCTTATCTGTTCGGGATGATGGTGGATCGTTTCGATGGCAAGCGCACGCTCATCTTCAGCATCCTCCTCCTCATCGCCGATGTCATCTATCTCTATTTTGCGCAAACGATCACCGAATACTTCGTCATCGCCGCGATCGCCGGCTTTGCGATGGCGGGCGTGCAATCGGTGAGCCGCACCATGGTGGGGATGTTCAGCCCGCCCGGGCGCAGCGCCGAATTTTACGGCTTCTTCGCCCTCACAGGCCGCACGTCATCCTTCATCGGCCCCGCGATTTTCGGCTGGCTGGCGGCGATGATGACCGCCCGCTATCTGGGCCTGGGCATGGATTCCACTCTGGCCGAGCAAGGCGGACATCGAGCCGCCGTCCTCTCCATCGTCGTCTTCCTCTTCATTGGCCTGCTTTTGCTGCTGTGGGTGAATGAGAAGAAGGCGGTGGAAGCGGCGCAGGAATAACCCTCCTGATACTGGGTATTTGATATTAGGTATTGGCTTGTCGTCTGGCACAATATCCAATACCAAATACCCAATATCAAACACCCAATATCCCTTCTTGGAGATCCCCAAAAATGTCCCAAATCACCGGAGGAGAGCTTCTCCTCAAATGCTTGAAAGCCGAAGGCATGAGTATGATCTTCGGCGTGTTGGATGGCAGTTTCAATACCTGGCTAGCGAAGCTAGGCGACTACGACATGGAGTACGTCTGCCCGCGGCACGAGGCGGCTTCCGCGCACATGGCCGAGGCATGGTCGCGTATGCGTGGCGAACCGGGCGTCGTCATGGGCGGCATCGGGCCGGGCGCGGCCAACATGGTGTCGGGCGTGGCCGTGGCTTTCGCCGAAGGCACGCCGCTGATCGCCATCACCGGCCAGCGCCGCCGCAACATCATCTACCCCGACCGCGGCGGCGCGTTCCAGGTGCTCGATCTGATGGCGCTGTATCGGCCCGTGACCAAATGGCAGGGTAGCATCCGAGACCTGCGGCGCATGCCCGAACTGGTGCGCCGCGCCTTCCGGGAAGCGCTCAGCGGACGCCCCGGGCCCGTCTATCTCGAAATCCCGGAAGACGTGATTCGCGACACCATCGACGAAGAACGGGTCGATATCTGGCAGCCGGAGCAATACCGGGTGGCCGGCATCGGCGTGGGCAATCCCGACAAGATCGAACAGGCGGCGGAGTTGCTGGCGCAGGCCGAACGTCCCCTGCTGCACGCGGGCAACGGCGTCAACTGGGCGGACGCATGGGCCGAATTCATGGCCCTGGGCGAATACCTGGGCGCGGCCTTCACCACCAGCCTGGCCGCGCGCGGCGGCGTGCCCGAAGACCATCCCCGCTACTTTGCACCGCTTAACCGCGAGGCCCTGGAGATGGTGCGGGCCGAGGCGGACGTGAACCTGGTGGTGGGCGGTCGGCTGGGCGAGTTGGATGGTTGGGGCAAAGAACCGGTGTGGGGAGACGCCAGCGAACAAACCACCATCCAGATCGATGTGGACCCGAGCGCTATCGGCCTCAACCGCCCGGTGGATTTGGCCATCGTCGGCGACGCCAAGGCCGTGCTCAGCGCCCTTTTAGACGCGGTCAAGGCCAAAACCGCAGCCAAAGCGCCGCACGAAGGCTTCGAGCGCTATGCCGAACTGACCGCGGAATGGCGGGCGGAGTTGGAGCAGGCCATGGATTACGGTTCCGGCCAGATCAATTCCGGCCGCATGATCCGCACCGTGCGCGAGTTCTTCCCCCGTGACGCCATCATGGCGCAGGACGGCGGCAACACCAGCCTGTGGTGCGCCAACTACAACCCCATCCTCGCGCCGCACAGCTATCTGTACACGACCAAATTCGGACACCTGGGCACGGGCCTGCCCTACGCCATCGGCGCCAAGCTCGCCAATCCCGAGCGGGAGGTGTATCTCATCAGCGGCGACGGTGCGATGGGCTTCAACATCCAGGAAATGGAAACGGCCCGCCGCCACAACGTCGCCATCACCGTCATCGTCGCTTGCGACCAGGGTTGGGGCATGGAGCGCTCCTCGCAGATTTTGGGCCAGGTCGGCGCGTTCGTCGAGACCGAGATTTACGCCGACACGCGCTACGATCAGGTGGCCGAGGCTTTTGGCTGGCGCGGCGAACTCGTGACTGAACTCGACCAGTTGTTGCCCGCCCTCGAACGTGCGCGTGACTCCGGCCAGCCCTCGCTCATCCAGGTGATGGTGGATCACACCGCCAACCTCGCCCCGCCCGGCGCGTTGGCGTTTGGGTCGATGGTTTATCGGGCGGAAGATTGACAATAGACCTCCGGGAGGTGGCCAGGCCTATTCTATTTTCTGAAAATTCGGCGGCCACCTCCCGGAGGTCAAATCGGGATACTCTTTGGAGATGCACGATGAATAATCTTGAAAATAAAGTCGCCATCATCACCGGCGCGGGGCGGAAAAACGGCATCGGTGCGGCCATCGGCATGAGGCTGGCCAGGGCGGGCGCAAACATCGTCGTGGGCGATTTATGCGCGCCGCCGCCGGCTCACCTGGCCAATCCGGGTGCAGGCCAGTGGCAGGAGTTACAGGAAGTGGCCGGGATGATCGAGGCGGTCGGGGTGAGCACGCTGGCGGTCAAGGTGGATGTGACCGACCGGGCCGCGGTGGAGGCGATGATCGAGCAAACCCGGGACGCTTTCGGTCGCCTGGATATCCTCGTGAACAACGCCGGGGTGGTGTTCGGCCCCTCGCCCGTGGTGCAGATGCAGGAGGAGGCCTGGCGCAAGACCCTGGAAGTCAACGCCACGGGCGCGTTCCTCTGCTGTCAGGTGGCGCTGCCGCTGCTGATGCAGACGGCGAGCCAACATGGCGACGGACGCATCATCAACATGGCCTCGCTGGCCGCCATCCGTCCCAAGCCCTTCATGTCGGCCTACGCCGCCAGCAAGGCCGCTGTCATCGCGCTCACGCAATCGTTGGCGCAGGAAGTGGCGGGCATGGGCATCACCGCCAACGCCATCCTCCCCGGCGACATCGACACATCGTTCAAGCAGTGGGGCCTGCAACTGGAATCGCTGGTGCGGGGCCGCGCCTACGACGATGTCAACGCCGACGCCGTGGCCCAGATCCCGGTGGGCCGGCTGGGCGTCCCCGACGATGTGGCGGGACTGGTCGCGTATCTCGCTTCTGGCGAAGCCAGCTTCATCACCGGCCAGGCCTTCAACGTCACCGGCGGCCGCGAACTTTCCGGGGCGCTGATGCCAAAGTAAAGGGCGTCGTGCTTCTGCTACGCAAAAATGGTATACTGTTATCGATGATTTCTAACACGTTTGTGGACCAGTTGGTCACCTGGACGAAAAACCAGGAAGACATCGAGGCTGTTTATCTGTTCGGATCATCAGTATCCGGTCGAACCGACGCCCTGAGCGATATCGATGTCGCTGTTGTCGCGCGTCAAGGCATCGAAAAACAGAAGTTGTGGCGGCTGGAAGATCGGTGGTCATCGCAATGGCCGGAGTGGGTGGATCTCAGTGTTCTGAACCTGGCGCCCATCGCCTTCCAATTCGAGGTGATCACCAAAGGCCGCCGCCTTTGGACGCGCAATGTGGCTCAGAACGCCGAGTATGAATCCTGGGTGCGTCGCCGCAAATGGGATCTTGATACGCTCATCGAGCAGGACTGGGAGGCGTTCACACGCCGACAATGGGAGCAGCGCCATGAAACTGAACGAGCAGAGAATCAGAACACGTATTCGCAAGTTAGAGCAGTACATCAACGAGTTAGAGAGGCTTCAGTCTCTTACGATACAGACGTTTCGGCGTGACTTCACCGCTCAACTCGCAACAGAGAGCCTTCCAGGCGGCAATCGAAGGCTGCACGGATATCGCCAGCCATATCGTTTCAGTCTACAGCCTTGGCCAGCCTCAGGCGCAGCGAGATTTGTTTCAGTTTTTGGACGAAGCCGGTTATTACATCGTAAACTAAGTTCTGTGTCATTGTGAGGAGCGTTTTTTGCGACGAAACAATCCCCAACTTCGCAGAGTACGCCTAAGTAATTTGGCGATTGCTTCGCTCTGCTCGCAAAGACAGTGTTAAGTTAGTTAGTTTACAGTGTACTGATCTTGGTTCGTTTAAGTATCTTGTTAGTAATTCAGGTTGGTTTCGCTTACAATGTTGCTGGTAATACCCGTCATCGTCACAATTTTGGCGTTAGCGCTTCTTGACAGATGACCAAGCCGCGGCTGGCGCTCCCGGCTTTCGCGCCCGCACCCGCGCTGGTGCATGATGCGCAGGCGCGCGGGGCGCTTCGACGATCAGGGGCCGTGCTGCTGACGCGTCCAGCCGAACCCCGAGCGAAAGCCATTCGGCGGGTCTTGCACACGTTCCAGCGGTTTTGCGCGTCACCCGCCGCATGGCTGTCGCTTCGGATTCGCCTGGACGCATTTGGTAAAAACAGTCCGCCCGCTGGCCAAGCCGCGGCGGTGCTCCCGCCTTTTCGCTGTCAACCCGCCCCCTGGCTGCTGTTCCGGGCGGCTGGCCGGAACTGGTGGCAAGGTCGGGGGCACACAACACTGTGCGAGTGAGTACGAGGAGGGGCTACTCCAAATCAGCCAACGCATCCAACGCCAGCGCTTTCCACTCGGCGTCATCCGTGAGTTCGATGAATTGCTTCAAGTCGGCGCGGGCCTCTTCGATTTGCCCCAGTTCGACGTAAATCATGCCGCGATTGAAGTAAGGCGGGGCGTTGTGAGGGTCGCTGGCAATGGCGCGGGTGAAGTCTTCGATGGCCATATCGGTCTTGCCCAGCGCGTAGAGCAACACGCCCCGGTTGAAGCGAGCCGCCACCATGCCCGGGTTCAAATCCAACGCCAGGTTGTAATCGTCCCGCGCCTGGGCCAGTTTGCCGAGTTGGTGATAGGCCTGCCCCCGGTTGGAGTACAGCATCGCCTGGTCGGGTTCCAGATTGATGGCCTTGGAAAAATCATCAATGGCCGCGTCCAGTTCCCCTAGCGCCACGTGCGCGGAACCACGACCGGCCAGGGGCAACGACCAATGGGGATTGATCTCGATGGCGGCGTCGAAATCGGAAACAGACTCTTCATATTGGCCCAGCGCTGAATACGCGACCGCCCGGTAGTAGTAGGGTTCACTGCGTTCGGTTGTCTGCTCGATCACTTCAGTCAGGATCGAGATCGCCGATTCGTAATTCCCCAAATCAATCTGATCCTTGGCCGCCGCTTCCAGGACAAGGGATTGTTGGTTATCAGAGGTCTGTTGCTGGCCGACCTGCTCGCTTTTCTGAAACGTCGTCACGCCAAAACCGACGAGTAAGACCAGGAGAAACACGCCGCCGCCGATGATGACGCCCCAGAATAGCGCTTGTTTGTTGGATCGTTTTGGTTCAGTAGTCACGGTTGGTGTTGACGCCTTTTGGGAAAATGGTGGGGGATCAAAGATCAAGGATCAAAGATTAAGTTGCATTGAGAAGAACTTCTTTAATCTTTAATCTCTAATTCTTGAAAAAGCAAATCCCCGACCCGGGCGGAGAGGGGGCCGCAGGTCGGGGATTGGTATGCTTGTCAAACGGTGGTTACTTCTTGCGCAGGAACCAGACGGCTCCGGCGCCTACGACCAAACCAAGCACCAGGGCGAGAATGCTCCAAACATTCATGCCGGTGGATGGCGGAGGCGTTTCGGCCGCGGCCATTTCCGCTTCGGCTGCTTTAGCTTCCGCTTCCTTGGCCATGGCTTCGGCCTCGGCCGCCTTGGCCTCGGCTTCCGCTGCCTTGGCCTCGGCTTCCGCTGCCTTCTCTTCAGCCGCCTTCAGGTCAGCTTCGCTGGGACCGCTTGCGGCTGGCGCTTCGGCTGGCGCTTCGGCTGCCGCTTCGGCCACAACTTCCGGCTCGGCCACAGAGGCTTGCAGCACCTCATTCATGGCGTCGATGTGCTCATCGGTGCTTGCCACCGTGCCAAATTTGGCGATGACTTCATCGGTCCAGAAGTTTTCATCGGCCATGTTCTGATGGCAGCCCATGCAAACGCCGGTGCGCTCCATGCGGGTGCGTTGGTCTGCGGTGAGCGGCCCTGATGCGTCGCCCCAGTGCGAACCGACGGTCTGTAACTGTTGGCCGGTTTCAGGATCGACGATCTGGCTCAAGTCCATGGGCAGGTCGGGGATAGCGGCGATGACGACCTGTGAAGCCTCAGCCATCATGCTGCCATCGGGATTCTCCAGGTCCATGTAGCGGTCCTGATCGTATCCCAGCAGATAACGGCCGCCCTGGATGCCGTAGCCGAGGGTCTTGGGGTTGGAGTGACAGCTTTCGCAGGTGCGGGCCTGTCGGCCGGCCGTGTGCGGTTGCACAGGCGCCATGTCGAGACCGCGCTGGCCTTCAGGGCCGCCGCCTTCGGTGTTGGGCGGGGTGCGGCCGATCTCGTTGTGCGTGATCAACTCGCCATCGATGATGACGGTGAAGATGACCTGGCAGCCCGGCATGAGCGGGGTTACGCGACCTTCGCCGTTGATGCCCAGCACCGGTTCTTCCCAACGCAGG
This sequence comes from Caldilineae bacterium, assembly GCA_011176555.1. GTDB lineage: Bacteria > Chloroflexota > Anaerolineae > J102 > J102 > DUEF01. The sequence goes on along the minus strand of DUEF01000037.1, from coordinate 3,039 downwards.
TAAGAACGGCTTTCCATGATCTTGCCGGGCGACTTGATGTTGTCGTAGGTCCCGTTGTATTTCTCGGCGGCCGTGAGCAGCCAGTCGGTGTCCTGGATCTCGTTGCCATCCTTGTCGGTGCCGTAGACGGCCTTCACATGACAGCCGTAGCATGGCGGCGCCCAGTCGGAGTGACAGGCGTAGCACTCCATGTTATCCATGTGCGGCTGAATGCTGGTCATGGCGACCTTGCCGTCGATCGTGCCCCAACTGTCGTCATCCGCAATGGTCTTGAGCAAGGGCACAATGTAGTCCCGACCGGTGGCCGAATGCACGATCACCTGGTCATCGTCAGTGCGCACGACATCGCCAAAGACGTTGCCGCGAGCCGTGAGCAGGTAGCCGCCTTCGGGATCGTAGACTGTGCCATCGAGCATGTTCTGCGGCATATCCATGATGCTGCCCAGACCACGGGGTTCGGTGGCCAATTCGCCCAATTCGGCGAACTCTTCACTGTAGCCGATGGGAAGATCCCAGGGATAAGCGGTGGGCAGACCGTGGCAGTCCGCGCATTCGATCTCCACCTGACCCAGCGTCGTGCCAAAGATGTTGCCGTCACCGTGCATGTCGATGCTGGTGTGGCAGTCCTGGCAGAGCATGCCGCCTTCTGGATTCTCGGGGCGGCTGGCCATTTCGTGGTGCAGGTCGTCCTTGATGAAGAGGTAGCGCTTGGTGTGCAGGCGTCGGCCTCCATCCTGCTTGGTGCCGTCATCGTAGAAAGGCGTTCCGTAGGGGAACTCCATCAAGCCCTGGTAGCTGACGCCGATGCGCTTGCCGCGGTTGTGGCAGCTTACGCAGGTCTCGGTGGGGATGCCGTTTCTCGCTTCGCGAGTGCCCTGGATCGAGTGAACCAGCAAGTGGCCCGGCTCGTCCGTGGGGATGGTGAGATCGCCGCCCTCGTACAACCCCTCGTTGCTGTAGGGGATGTGGCAGGAAGAGCAACCCTGGCCGCGCCAGTCGCCTCGTTTGGCGCGACCTTTCACGCCCACGTGGCAGCGTTGGCACTGCTGTCGCGAATAGGTGATGCCGGCCAACTTGGGATCAGCCTTGATTTCCTCGACCGTTGGCAGGGGCGGGACCACAAGCTCGGTGGGGAACTGATCGGGGTAGGCGGCCTTGAGTTTTTCCATGTAGGCCTTGTAAACGTCCGAACCGAACATGGTTTCGGAACCTGAGACATCATAGTTGCCGTAGATGACCTTGTAGTCGTCAGGAATGCCGAACGCCCAGAAATTGCCCTGAATCTTACCGGCTTCGGTATTCATCAAAGAGCGTTCCAGAGCATGGGCATAATTGCTATGACATTGGCCACAGGTCTGTTCGGCCACCCAGACGCTGCCCGGATCGGGGTAGAACTCATCGAAGGGTACAGTCGCCGGCGCTCCGGTGTGTGCAGCTTCAGCGGCTGCAGCGTCGTCGATTGTGCCGGTAATGGTCGGATCGCCGCCATGACAGGTGGTGCATTCGCCCTTGGCGTTGATCTCGGCCAGCATACCGCTTCCTTCCTCTCGAATTGACTCGATGCCCTCATGGCAACTCAGACAACCCTCACCCTGGCCAGCCTGGGCTGCCGGAGCAGCGACAGGGCCGGAGGCCGAGGCAGGGGCCTGCGTCAGCGCAAAAATAGCAGCGAGTGCAAGCACGAGCACAATGCTGAATAATGTGTACTTTCTCATCTCCTCATACCTCACTTTTCACGTAATCGTGAACAAACGGTGGTTTGGCGTTGGTAGGTGGAATTGGTTCGATAAACGCCTCCTTATGTCGTGTAACAAGGGAACGGATCAAGTTCGCATTCACAACCCCCCGTCGATTGCGAGCATTCCTCTCCCAAACTCGACATCGATTTTTGGAAGCGTGCATCATGCCAACCTTGATCCTGAAAAATGAAAGAAACATTAACCGATTATTAAAGTATAAACCAAGAGCATCGTTCCTGAATCACCCCTGGGGATGATTCCGCATCCACCTTAAGGATGATTTTTTGCGAATTCACTTGAATTGAAAACACTTTCCTGCTAATCTTGGTCTATGTCAGCATCTGGATTATGATTCACGCTCATGCTGGTGCAGATTTTTTCCCCTATCTTCGCGGACAATATGCCCGCCATCACATGAAAATTCTCTTCAGGTGGCTCCCTCGATGTCCCTTTTGACCACAAAATCTCGACGCCTGGCGGCGCTGGTTGCGATCGCTACGACAACGATGGTGTTCCTGGCATCGTGCTCTCCCGCAGCGCCTGAAACCGCCCCTGTCACCCCCCAGCCTGCTGGTCCCACCGCCCTTGTCGAACCCACCGTTGAACAAGCCCCACCGACGGCGACCCCCGCGCCCACCGCACAGCCGGAGCCAGAGGTCGGGATCACAACCGCCAGTGGGGTTCAGTACATCGAGCTGGAGTCAGGCAAAGGCCCTTCCCCACACGAACACGATGTGGTGGTGCTGCATTACACCGGCATGTTGGCGGATGGCACGGTCTTCGATAGCTCCTACGACCGCGGCGAGCCGATCATGTACACGCTGGGCGAAGAGACGACCTTCGATGACTGGAACGAGGCGATCCAACTGATGCGCATCGGCGGCCGCGCTCGGTTCATCATCCCGCCCGAATTGCTGATCGACGATGCCGCGAAAGCACCCGACGAACCGTTCATCTACGAAGTGAAATTGGTGGCCATCAGTTCCAAAGACGCGTACGATGACATCAAAGCAACGGATTACGTGGTGACGGATAGCGGCCTGAAGATGGTTGATCTCGAAGTCGGAGATGGCCCGGAAATCAAGCCGGGCGAACTGGCCAGTGTGCATTACACGCTCTGGCGAGAAGATGGCGAGGTGGTCGATAGCACCCTGGATCGGGGCCGACCGTTCAACTTCGTCCTGGGCGCGCATCAGGTCATCCCTGGCCTGGAGGAAGGCGTGGCCGGTATGAAGGTGGGAGGCGTGCGCCAACTGGTCGTGCCGCCGGAACTGGCTTACGGCGAGGAAGGTTACGGGCT
>DUEF01000369.1 GCA_011176555.1 Caldilineae bacterium | reverse complement strand
GGATTTCATCCGCAACCTTTATGACGAGTGCAACTTAGAAATCATCGAGCCCATATCGTATGGCCGGTGGCGAGGACGTCCAGACGCCCTTTCCGCGCAAGATATTGTGGTTGCTAAAAAGCGCGAGGAGCGCTAGCCTAAAACCGGCGAGTGTTCAGATCTAACAATTCGGCCGGCGTCCAAAAGCATCATACCACCGCGCGTTGACGTGATCCTTGTTCGGGGCGCTCGGTGAAAAAGTAAATCATGATCAGTGCACCGCAATAGAGTTCTGGACTCAACCTTGCTTGGGCGCATGGTGATCGCGGCGACAACGTGCGTAGTAGACTTGGGTGAAATATGATTCCTCGCCTAGAATGCAGTATCACACGATGCCTGCAAACGCCCTGCGCAGCGCCAAGGAGCTAACTTTGCCCATCGACACCCTCGTCCAGGGGCGAATGACCGAAGAACTCAAATATGCCGTTGACGGCTATTTCGAGATCGAATCCATTCGCTTCGACGTCCCCATTCTCACCTTTCAGCACGGCGTACGCCTCTCCGGCCGTTTTCTGGGCCCCACCGACGTCGCTTACGATGCCATCTCCGAGCGCGCCCGCCCCAATGGCTACCTGATCTTCTTCCGTAAAGAAGACGCCGAACAAGTGATCTACGCCGCGCAGGGGACGTTGCCCAAAACCAAACCGCGCTGGCGGCTGGCTGGCATTCTCTTCGTCGCCACGGTCCTGTCTGTCTTCATAACTTACGGGCTCACGGCTGATCTCACCATCGATTGGCGACTGGGGTTGGGCTATGCCGTCCCCCTGATGACGATCCTCCTGGCGCATGAGCTCGGACACTTTTTCGTGGCCAGGCGGAACCGCATGGCGGTGAGTCCGCCCTACTTCATCCCCCTGCCGATTATCTCGTTGGGCACGCTCGGCGCCGTGATTGTGATGCGAACGCCGCCCAAAAATCGCAAGAAACTGCTGCAAATGGGGGCGGCTGGCCCGCTGGCGGGGCTCGTTTTCGCCATTCCCATTCTCTGGTACGGCCTCAGCATCTCATACATTGGCCATCTCCCGGTGGGCGAAAGCTACATGTTGGAAGGTAATTCCCTGTTGTACGCCGGGCTCAAGTGGCTGCAATTTGGCCGGTTCCTGCCGGCGGCCGGTCTGGATGTGATGTTATCGCCGGTGGCCTTTGCCGGATGGGTGGGCTTGCTGGTCACAGCCCTGAATCTGATCCCGGCCGGGCAACTCGATGGCGGGCACGCCGCATACACTTTATTTGGCCCCCGCATCCGCTGGTTCAACTACGTGCTCATCGCCATCCTCCTGGCGCTTTCGTTCCGTTTTACAGGCTGGCTGATCTGGGTGGGGTTGCTGATCCTCTTTGGATGGCGACACGCCGTGCCCATGGATGACATCACGCCCCTGGATGGCAAGCATAAGGCGTTGGCGATCCTGCTGCTGTTGCTGGCGGTGTTGTTGTTCATGCCTTCCCCGATGACGATTGTGAATCCGTAGATATTGAGTACTGGTTATTTGATATTCGTAGATCACGGAAAGCGCGCCCAATATCGACTGCCCAGTATCCAATACCCAATATCACGATTGCCACGATGCACCAATTGATCCAAGTGCGTCGCAATGAATGCTAGTCGAATTTCATGCGCTTGAAGGATTCGTAGTAACGTTGCTCGCCCGCTTCGTTTTCCTCCGACCAGCGTTCTCGAACCCACTTCTCCATTTCATCCAGGTCGTCGAACTGGCTTTCGTGCTGGCGCAGAGCCTGGATTTTCACGTCCAGCAAGTCGGTGATATCGATTTTGTGGTCGGGCTCCGGCGCCATGCAGATCCACAACTCGCGGATGCTGTGCGGTTCGTAGCCTTCGGCCAGTAGATCGGGGAAAAACATGGGATTGCCGGCCGCGGGGAACACCGCCTCGATCACCACCAGGCCGGCGTTGCGATGGTCGGGATGGTTGATGTAGCGGTCGCCGCTGAAGAACATTTCCGGGTTCTGGCAGATGATGAGATCCGGCTTGATCTTGCGGATGTGCCGCACCAATCGCCGCCGCAACTCGCGGTTCGGCTGCAGAAAACCATCTTCCTCGCCCATGAAGATCACATCTTTCACGCCCAGGATCTCCGCCGCCGCCCGTTGCTCCTTCATGCGGGTCTTCACCAACTCCGGCACAGTGATGCTGAGGTTATGATTGCCTTTGTCGCCATTGGTGAGGATGATGTAGGTGACATCAGCGCCCGCATCGGACATTTGCCTGACGGTGGCGCCACAGCAGAACTCAGCATCGTCGGGGTGCGCCATGATGGCGAGGATGGATTGGAGGGGTTTGGCGGGATTATGATTGTTGGACATCGATGAGGCTCCAAATGAACGTAAATCGTGAGTTGTCGCACGGCGGCGGGTTATTTGAGCGCCTGGGCGATGCTGGTTCTTACCGAGGCGTCAGTGCTATTTTCCCAGGCTCGCTGTAGGATACTGCGACCGGCATTATCGCGCAATTGTCCCAGCGCCCAGGCGGCGTGCGTCGCCACCAGCGGCGGGCTCTCGAACAGATGGCGCTCTAACCCGGCCAGCGCGGCTGGGTCCCCCCAGTTGCCTGCCGCCACGCACACGTTGCGCATGAACCCCGTCCATTTTGCGCGTTTGACGGCGCTGCCGCGAAAACGGCGGACGAAAGCATCCTGGTCGAGTGCAAGCAAATCCGGCAGGGGCGGGGCCAGACGGTCGGGGTGAGGTTGCAGACGGGGATGGGCGGCGGTTGGCGCTTTGCGATTCCAGGGGCACACATCCTGGCAGAGGTCGCAGCCGAACACCCAATTCCCGATCAGGGGCCTGAACTCGAGCGGGATCTCGTCCCGCAGTTCGATGGTCAGGTAGGAGATGCAGCGGCGGGCGTCCAGCTCGTAGGGCGAGACCAGGGCGTCGGTGGGGCACACAGCGAGACAGCGGGTGCAGCGACCGCAGAGAGACAATTGCGGATTGAACGGTTCATCGTACGTCAGCGCTTCCGGCGCGAGGAGGCCGCCGAGGAAGAGCCAGGAGCCGCTGTCAGGATTGATCAGGCAGGTGTTCTTACCGATGAAGCCCAGGCCCGCCTGTCTGGCCCACGAGCGCTCCAACACCGGGGCGCTATCGACGAACACCCGGCCCTGCGTGCTGCGCCCGACCTCTGTTCTCAGCCAGCCATCCAGCTCGATCAGCGCCTTACGCATGAGCTTGTGGTAATCGTCGCCCAGGGCGTAGGCGGCGATCTGCCCGCGGCCGGGATCAGCGCGTAGCGCTGGCTCTGACGGCTGCGCATAATTCAGCCCCACCAGCACCACCGACTTCGCCTCTGGCAGCAAGCGCCGGGGATCGGCCTTCAGGCCGGCGTGTTTGGCGAGGTAGCCCATCTCACCGGCATAGCCCGCATCCAGCCAACGCCCATAACGCTCGTGGTCCGGGCTGGGGCCGGCGGAAGCGATGGCGACCAGGTCGAAACCGAGGTCATACGCTTTGGCTTTGAGGGCCGCGGTGAGATTCATACAGGTCATTATCGACACACAGGCCGAAGATGCAAGCAGGATGCAGGTTGGTGAACGGCGGGTCTTTGATTTTGACAACAGTTTGGCTTGGGTTTATAGTTGCACCATCATGTTTACAATTCGCAGGCGCAGGATCTATCGGGACGAGGTAAGGCATTAGCCTGACCCCCACCGTCGCGCCTGCGCCGACCTCGCACCCGAACCCGACCACGATGGAACTCATCCTCGTGGTTTTTCTTTGCCCACAACCCACAATCCGAAATTCGCAATCCGAAATTCCAAATTCCCACAGGAGCCCACCATGCCCACCAAACCCAAAATCAACAAAGTCGTCCTCGCCTACTCCGGCGGCCTGGACACCTCCGTAATCGTACCCTGGTTGCGCAACAACTACGGCTGCGAAGTGATCGCCTTCTGCGCCAATCTCGGGCAGGCCGATGAATTAGATGGCCTGGAGGAGAAGGCGCTTGCATCTGGCGCCAGCAAGGTCTACATCGAAGACCT
>DUEF01000368.1 GCA_011176555.1 Caldilineae bacterium | reverse complement strand
GTTTTTGGAAGTGCTGCACCCTGACCCCATCTTCGTCGAGTTCGTCGCTGGTGGGAAAGCCGGTGGCGTCCAGACCAAGGGTTAGCAGTAAATCCAGAAAGGGCTTTTTGACCGTTTTTCCAGTCTCGGGGAAATGGTGCTCGGTGACATCCTCTGACGCCAGGACGATGACCTTCATGCTCAGCGAGCGATTGCCCCGCCAGGCAAACCAGGTGACGCCCTCGTGCACCATGTCGATGGCCAGTCGGTAGGCGCCGTGCTGGTAGGGCATGCCGATTCTGATCGGAAGCGTCACCGCCTGGTCGGGTTCAACGTCCTGCGGCAGGGCAGTGCGATAATCCTCGGCGTGCGCCTTGCGATTGTTGCTGTCGAACCAGTGGTAGCCCACGCGAAAGGCGTTTTCCCCTTCTTGGAGCCAGGTGTTACTCCCTGTGTTCTTGATGGTCAGCTCGGTTTCGATTTCGCTGCCGGCGACGCTCGCTTTGATCGTTTCAACGAGGGTGAGTTCGGCCCGATAGGGCTTGCGTTCGTCGTCCTCTGCTGGTGGGGCTATCTCTCGTGGTTTGTAGGCGAAATCCATCGCCTGTCGGAAGTCCTCGATCACGCCCTGCTTGCCGTCGATGCTCCACTGATCGACCTGCGACCAGCGATAGAGGATCAGCGCTCGGATTTGTTGCTCGTTGTTCTTGTTCCAGTAGTCGATTTCGCCATACGCACGCTGCACCCAGCCTGTGTTTTCGTTGCGCCAGGGGATGTCCTGATCAGTTTCCGTGATGTAAACCGGGAGGTGGCGCATCGTTTTGGGGATGGCGTGCATGAAATCCTGATAAGTGCGGAAGTTGTAGTGCCGATTTTGGAATGGACGCGGCATTTTTTCCCTGGAATCGATCTTTTCCGGTTCTGCGCCATGCGTGTAGGTGTGTAGGGTGATGCCGTCGCAGCCTTTGGGGCCGATGCGATTGAGGGTATCGCGGAAGTATTTCACCCAATCACCGTTTCTGTTGCCGGAATAGCGAGTGAGCGCATTCCACGGCGCCACCGCCCCCACCAGCACCTGATCCTGTTCGTGTCCGGGCAGGGCGTGAATGGCGTCGCGCACTTTTCGGAAACAGCGGGCGTAACGCGTCGGCGTGATCTGCTCTCCCACCGTGTCCGGGCTGACTGGTCGGGGCGACTTCAGATGCCATTCCCAATCAGCACCCGGCCATTCGATGGGGTGATTCATCTCGTTGCCGATGATCCAGATGTGTGCGCCCTGCGAAGCGCGCACGAAATTGGCGCAGCGTTTGGCGAAATCGTCGTATTGGTTCTCGAACGGGATCGTGCCGACGCCGCCGTGACCGGCGTTCAGGCGCACCATGACGCCCAGCCCTTTGTCAGAAAAAGGGCGGTAGTTTTTGGCGCGATGGTCGTCGGGATCGACGCCGATCGCTTCGCTGAATAGCACCCAGCCAGGGATCCCCTTTTCAAGCATGATGTATTCGCCACCGGGGTCGTGGATGCCGTAAAGGTATTCAGAATTTCTGAGAGGTAAGGGCATAGCCAGTTCTGTGTATGGGGGGAAGCGCCGCTCCAGTGCGCCATACGCGGGAAACTGAGTGTTCGTTCGGTTTGGCGGTAACGTACGCATTATACACGTTGTGGGACTGATGTGTCCACCAATCTGTTTTCGTATTCAGCTTTATCCGATATGCACGATCCAGACCATTGTGCTATACTTCCTCAACTGTGTCGCTGGGTCTCCAGCGACGCTTTTGACATCACACGAGGTGATCTATCCCAGCATGACGAAAACGAAAACGAAAACTCCCAGCATCTTCCGCAAGGGCTGCACGCACATCTCCGGTTCATCAAGGAGAACAACCGTCGGAATGCCGCCCTTTCCCGTAGCATCTGTCGAGGAAGCGAGGGGGGCGGATTAATGAGCGAACGAGTTCGAAAAATCATCGTTGCCTTGAGTTTACTTGGCGTGGGCATCGCCGGCTATTTGAGTTGGATAAAACTCACCGACACCGAGGCCTTTTGCGGCGGTGTCGGCGACTGCTCGGCTGTGCAGAATAGCGCCTATGCCTACCTCCTGGGCATTCCTGTGGCCTACCTTGGTTTTCTGGCCTATCTGATCATCCTGGCTGTTGCTTTCTTCAACCTGCGGGCCAAACCCGAACAGCGAGCCTGGTCCGACCTGTTGCTTTTCGCCCTGGCTGTGGGCGGATTCGCCTTCTCGGCTTACCTCACCTACACGGAATTATTCATTCTCCACGAAGTCTGTCCCTGGTGCGTGGTCTCGTTCCTCAATTTGATCGCCATCACTGTACTGGCTGCGCCAGCCGCATTTGGCGCCACACCTGAATTGGAGATCGAGACGTAGGGCGTAATGCGTAAAACGTATGGTGCCGAAGTCACAACCAATTACACTCAATCGAAATAAGGAACATTCCATGCGCCAAGTTGATACACTACTCACCGGTGGAACTGTCGTCACTATGAACGCGCATCGTGACGTGATCGAGGATGGCGCTGTCGCCATTTCGGGAGCGAACATCGTGGCTGTGGGCCCGGTCGAGCGCGTCCGTCACATGGTGACTGCCGAGGTCGAAGTGGACTGCCGCGGCCAACTCATCATTCCCGGCCTCGTCAATGCCCACACCCATGTGCCCATGACCCTGCTCCGAGGCTTGACCGACGACTTGCGGTTGGATGTGTGGCTGCTCGGGTACATGATGCCGGTCGAGCGAGAGTTCGTCGGACCCGATTTCTGTGATGTGGGCACGCGTCTGGGCTGCGCCGAGATGCTTTTGAGCGGCGTCACCACCTTCAACGACATGTACTACTTCGAGGAAGAAATCGCACAGGCTACAGTCGAGGTGGGTATGAGGGCCGTGCTGGGGCAATCTATTCTCAAATTTCCCTCGCCCGACGCCGACTCTTACGAAGAAAGCCTTGCCCGGTGCCGGACGTTCATCGAGGCGTGGAAAGATCACCCCCTGATTACGCCTGCCATCGCGCCCCACGCTCCCTACACCAACACCGACGAAATCCTGCAAGCCGCCACGGCTCTGGCCCTGGAAATGGATGTTCCGCTGCACATTCATCTCTCGGAGACCGCCCTGGAAGTGCAAGATGCCGAGCGTGATTTCGGAGCGCCCCCCATCGAATATGTGCACAACCTCGGCCTGCTCGACGCCAAAGTCATCGCCGCTCATTGCGTGCACATCAAATCCCGCGAGATTCCCTTGCTCGCGCGCAGCGGAGCCGGCGTGGCCCACAACCCCTCCTCCAATCTCAAGTTGGCGTCCGGTTTTGCGCCCGTACTCGACATGCGAGCGGCTGGCATTCCTGTGGGCATCGGCACCGACGGCACCGCCAGCAACAACGATCTGGACATGTTCGAGGAAGTGCGCCTGGCTTCGTTTTTGCCCAAGGCCACCTCTGGCGATCCTACCGCCCTGCCTGCTTCCGATGTCTTTGCGATGGCCACCATCGAAGGGGCGCAAGCCCTGCACATGGACCAGGAAATTGGCAGCATCGAGATCGGGAAATACGCCGATCTGGTAGTGGTGGATCAGCAGGCGCCACATGCCACCCCACGGTTTCATCTCAGCGCCAACAACGTCTACAGCCACCTTGTTTACGCCGCCAAAAGCAATGATGTGCGCCATGTCTGGGTGCATGGCCGTCAACTGTTACAGGACAGGCGTTTGCTGACCATTGATTTGCCTGCGGTCCGCACCCGCGCCATCGAGATCGCCGCAAGCATCAACGACTTCATGGCTGAGCGCGAGGGTAGCCTGTTCAACAAAACCGTGGCGATCGGCGGCTTCGCCCAGCAGGAAACCTACGAAATCCAGGTGAAGATCCGGGTCGACAACTTCGATGCAATCGAACAAGCGCTGCAATCCGAAGACTTCGAGATCGTTAAACACTCGGTGCGGCAGCAGTTCGACACCTACTTCTGTTTCCCCGGACTGATGACCGATCACTATCTGCGCTATCGGGAAGACAACGAGCTGGCCGGACCCGCCGTCGATGGTCGGGTCATGGGCTTGAGCGTACGTCCCACCTACACACTGACCCTCATGGAGGGCGTTATCGAGCGAGAATATCGCGATTCAATCATTCTCAGTCGTTCCCGCTACACCGCTCAAGCAACCTATTCCCTCCGTTTCTATCGCGAGTACTTCAATCCTGATCGGGAATACGAGGTCGTGAAATGGCGTCATCGCTACCGCATCCTTTTCGAGGACACCGAATTCGCCATTAACTTCGATCGGGTCACGCGCCCCCAAGGCCTCGGCGACTTTGTAGAAATCAAGTCGCGCACCTGGTCGGCCACTGACGCCGAGCACAAGGCCAGATTGGCGTCTCGACTGCTGCGGCGATTGGGGTTATCATCGACCCGTGACGCCCACGGCGAATACCTCGATCTGGTCAGAAAGGCCGTTTAGACGTTGACACCGGTAAAACCCGTACATGGAACAGGCCCTGAATCGTTTTCTCATTTACCTGGAGACCGAGCGCGGCGCGTCCCCATACACCATCCGCAACTACGGTTCCGAAATCGCTGAATTTATGACCTTCGCGCAGGAGCGGGGCATCGAGCGCTGGGATGCAGTGCAAAAGGGCGAGATTCGATCCTGGTTGGCCTCGTTACATCACGCCGATTACCACCCTGCATCGGTGGCGCGCCGGCTCTACGAGTTGCGCTCCTTCTTCCGATTTTTGGTGCGGGAGGAGGTCGTTTCTGAGAATCCGGCCCGGCAGGTGCGCGCGCCCAAGCTGCCCCGCACCCTGCCCGAGTACCTCACAGTCGAGCAGGTGTTTGAATTGTTGGCCGCGCCCGACATCTCGAAGCCGTTGGGAATGCGCGACGCCGCCATTTTGGAAGTGCTTTATGGCGGCGGTTTGCGGCGCAGTGAGGTGCTGGCTTTGGACGTGGACAGTGTGAATTTGCAGGAAGGCCAACTGCGGGTTTGGGGTAAAGGAAGCAAAGAACGGGTCGCTTTGCTGGGCGAGCCCGCCATCCTCGCTTTGCGCCGCTATCTTGAGCGGGGTCGTCCGCAATTACTCGCTGCTCGCACCACTTCCTCCCTGCGCCCGCCCCTCCGTTTGTTTCTCAACCGCCGCGGTGAGCCGATCAGTTCCACCAAAACCATCAGCAATATCCTGGACAAATACACCAGTCAGGTCGATTTACCCCGACGGGTGACGCCCCACACTTTGCGGCATTCCTTCGCCACGCACCTGCTCGAAGGAGGCGCCGACCTGCGCAGCGTGCAGACCTTGCTCGGCCACGAAAATTTGCAAACGACCACCCTCTACACCCAGGTGTCGTTGGGGCATTT
>DUEF01000367.1 GCA_011176555.1 Caldilineae bacterium | reverse complement strand
CCTGCCGGTCGGCGCCTCCAGCGTTCCTATCGGCAAACCTATCTTCAATACCGAGATTTACCTTTTGGATCGCTATGGGCAGCCGGTTCCGGTTGGCGCGCCCGGTGAAATGTACATCGGCGGCGTAGGCGTGGCCCGGGGCTACCTCAACCGGCCCGCTGTGACCGCCGAGAAATTCGTCCCCGATCCCTTCGGCGACACGCCCGGCGCTCGTCTGTACCGCACCGGCGATCTGGCCCGCCGCCTGCCCGATGGCTCTATCGAATTCATGGGCCGCATCGATCATCAGGTTAAGGTGCGGGGCTTCCGCATCGAGCTGGGCGAGATCGACACGCAACTCAAACGCCATCCCGAAGTGCGAGACGCTGTCACGTTAGCCCGGGAGGATCGCTCGGACAATGTTCGCCTCGTCGCGTATGTCTTACCGGCCAACGAGCGTGAACCTACGCCTGGCGAACTGCGCGCATTCATTCAAAGAGACTTGCCCGAATACATGACGCCCGCTATCTTCATGGTGCTGGACGCCTTTCCCCTTACGCCCAGCGGCAAAGTGGATCGTAACGCATTGCCCGCTCCCACTTCGGAGCGTCCGGAATTGGCTACACCTTACGTCATGCCCAGCAACCCGCTGCAACGGACGCTGGTCGAGATTTGGCAAGATGTATTGGACATCGAGAAGGTCGGCGTCAACGACAACTTCTTTGATCTGGGCGGGCATTCCTTGCTTCTGGCCAGGGTGCACAGCAGGATTCAGGATGTCGTTGGAAAAGAATTGTCGATGGTCGAGTTGTTCCGTTTTCCCACCGTGGGCGCACTTGCAGAACATCTTGACGATGAAAATGGAAAAAATCAGTCGTTGCAGAGCACTTATGATCGTGCAAAGAAACAGCAACAAGCTCGCCGTCGTCGGCGAACCGTCACTGTTCGTCCTCGCAAGGCATGAGATTCTTGCTTTTGCAGGATTTGGAAAGTAACGACAGACGTGTGAATCGGAACATGTCAAACTGTTTCAAAGAGAGACTTGAATGCAAATGAGTGATACCGAAGTGTTAGAGCCTGTGGATAATCTGGACATCGCCATTATCGGCATGGCCGGTCGTTTTCCAGGCGCCAGCAATCTTGATGAGTTTTGGGCGAATCTGACGAATGGCGTTGAGTCCATCAGATTTTTCACGCCTGAAGAAATGGAAGCTGCTGGCGTCACCTCTAGCCAATACAAAGATCCGCACTACGTCAACGCTGGTGGCGTGCTAGATGATGTCGATTTTTTCGATGCCGCCTTTTTTGGTTTTTACCCCCGCGAAGCGGATATCATCGATCCCCAACAGCGGATTTTTCTGGAAACCGCCTGGCAGGCGCTGGAAAACGCCGCCTACAATCCTGACGAGTACGATGGCCTGATTGGCGTATACGCTGGCGTTAGCCTGAATACGTATTTGCTGTTTAATTTGATGGCGAACCCGGGCATTCGCGAGACTGTCCATGGTTATCAGCTTACCATCGCTAACGACAAGGATTTTCTACCCACAAGGGTTTCGTACAAGCTAAACCTGCGCGGGCCCAGCGTCAATGTCCAGACTGCCTGCTCCACCTCGCTGGTCGCGACCCACATGGCCTGTCAGGGATTGCTGGACTACCAATGCGACATTGCCCTGGCGGGAGGCGTCTCCATCCGTTTGCCGCAAAAGAGCGGCTACTTGTATCAGGAAGGTGGTATTGCTTCGCCCGATGGTCACTGTCGCCCCTTTTCGGCGGATGCTGCGGGCACAGTGGGCGGAGATGGCGTGGGTATTGTGGTTTTGAAGCGCTTAACCGAAGCCATTGCCGACGGCGATCACATCTATGCCGTGATCAAGGGGACGGCCATCAACAACGATGGTTCCACGAAGGTGGGCTACACGGCTCCCAGCGTCATTGGCCAGGCTGAAGTCATCGCAACCGCACTGGCTCTAGCTAATGTTTCGCCCGATACCATCAGCTATATCGAAGCGCATGGCACAGGTACGTCTCTGGGTGATCCGATCGAGATCGCAGCGTTGACGCAGGTGTTCCGGGACCACTCCGATGAAACGCAATTCTGCGCCATCGGTTCGGTCAAATCCAATATCGGGCATCTCGATGCTGCTGCTGGCGTTGCCGGGTTGATCAAGGCCGCTCTGGCCTTGTATCACAAGAAATTGCCGCCGAGCATAAACTTTGTGCGCCCGAATCCCCAGATCGATTTTGTGCACAGCCCGTTCTATGTGCAAACCGACCTCACCGACTGGGAAAGCGACGGCGAATCTCGTCGCGCCGCCGTCAGCTCCTTTGGCATGGGGGGAACCAACGCGCATGCTGTGTTGGAGCAGGCTCCGGCTCCGGCTCCGACCGACCCATCGCGCCCCTGGCAATTGCTGCTTTTGTCGGCGCGCAGCCCGGATGCACTGGATCAGGTGACAGCCAATCTGACAGCTTACATCCAGGATCGTCCTGATCTCGATCTGGCCGATGTCGCATATACTTTTCAGGTGGGGCGTCGCGATTTCAAATATCGCCGGATGGCGGTGGTGCGAGACAGGGAGGAAGCCCTGGCTGTCTTGAACGTCGGGGGCGAGACGCCGGTATTGGAAGCCGCCACCGATTATGCGCAACGGCCTGTGGTCTTCATGTTCAGCGGCCAGGGCGCACAATACCCGAACATGGCGCGCGATCTGTACGAGAGCGAGACTTTGTTTCGGGAACAGGTGGATTTTTGCTGCGATTTCTTGGAATCCGAGCTAAATCTGGATTTGCGAACGCTTCTGTTTCCCACTGCGGGCGCAGAAGAGTGGGCGGCGGAGCAACTACGGCAGACGCAATATACTCAGCCTGCGCTGTTCGTCGTTGAATATGCCCTGGCGCAACTTTGGATGCAATGGGGCATCCGGCCCGAAGCGATGATCGGACACAGCATTGGCGAATATGTCGCTGCCTGCCTGGCCGGTGTGTTTTCTTTAGAGGACGCCCTCGTGGTGGTAGCCGCGCGCGGCCGCATGATGCAAAGTTTACCGGGCGGCTCCATGCTCAGCGTCCAACTCTCAGAAGAGGAGTTGCAACCCTATATCAAAGCTGATAGCCGCCTATCTCTGGCGACGCTCAATGGTCCGACCCTCTGTGCTCTCTCCGGCCCTGATGGATCAATCGACGAGCTGGAGCAACGCCTTGATCAGGATGGACATGGTTATCGCCGCCTGCGCACTTCCCACGCTTTCCATTCGCAAATGATGGAGCCGATTTTACAACCCTTCACCGCTTTGGTTGCAAGTATTGGCCCCAACGCACCAGAGATCCCCTTTGTCTCCAATGTCACAGGTCGTTGGATCACGGGGGAAGAGGCCTCAGATCCCGCTTATTGGGCCAAACACTTGCGGCAGGCCGTGCGTTTTAGCGATGGTTTGAGTGAGCTCTTACAAGAACCTGCACGTGTGTTTCTCGAGGTGGGCCCCGGTAACACCCTGGTGCGTTTAGCCCAATGGCATCCCGACAGGCTACCGGAAACCGAGATGCTCCCCTCGCTCCGGCATCCCAAGCAACACCACCAACCGGACGATGCTTTCCTATTGGAAGCGTTGGGACGATTGTGGATGTCTGGCGTGCGTATCGATTGGTCGGGTTTCTATGAAGGTGAGCGCAGACGACGTTTGCCGTTGCCCACCTATCCTTTTGAAAGACAGCGGTACTGGATCGAACCGCAAGACGCCGTTTTTCTCCAACCACGCGGCATCGACACGGCATCCGAGCGTAAGGATATTGCCGATTGGTTCTACCTGCCATCATGGAAGCGTTCTGATCTGCACCAATCGCTGGAAATGGACGGCGAGCGGCGCTGGCTCGTGTTCGCCGGTGGGGCTCAGCAGGAACATGACTTCGTCACCGCCCTGGTTGAGCGCCTGGGCGATGTGATGGTGGTGCAAACCGGCGCTGCAGTGGGCGATCATGATTCCGCCGCAGTTGTGATCGATCCCGACCAGCAATCTGATTTCGATGCGTTGCTGAGTTCGCTCCGGCAGCAGGACAAACTACCGACGGATATCGTGCTCACCTGGTGTTTGCAGGGTGATTCCGAGCCCACAAATCATGCGGAAGTCATCACACACCTTCTACATCTCACCCGTAGCCTTGGCAACGAGGCTGTCGGGCGCTCGTTGAACATCCACGTTCTCAATTCCAACATGCTCGATGTCACCGGCGAGGAACCGCTTTCACCGGATAATGCTGCGGTTCTCGGATTTTGTCGCGTGGTCAGTCAGGAGAGACCTGGCATCACGTGCCGCGTGATCGACTTGCCGGGCCTGGAGGTGGGTTCGCCTCAGACCGAACGCCTGCTCGACCAATTGGTCGGCGAGTTGGCGATATTCTCCGAGGACGTCACAGTCGCCTATCGGGGCGCCCGGCGGTGGGTGCAGACCTTCGAACCGATTCATTTGAACGAGGAGAGTTCGGGCTGGTCTCGTTTGCGTTCTGGCGGCGTTTATCTTATCACAGGGGGCTTGGGACGGATTGGCCTGGTTGTCGCCGAATATCTGGCGAAAGAGGTTCAGGCGCGGTTGGTGTTGGTCGGGCGCACGCCGATGCCCGAGCGGGCGCAATGGGCCGGGTGGCTGGAATCGCACGGGACAGAAGATGCTGTCAGCAAAAAGATACGCAGTATCCAGGCTCTGGAGGCGCTCGGCGCCGAAGTCCTGGCGCTCAGCGCGGATGTGGCTGATATCGCCCAGATGGAACGGGTCCTGGCCGCTGCTTACCAGCGATTCGGGGCTCTGCATGGCGTTGTGCATTCCGCCGGTTTGGTGGGAGAAGAGGCTATGCGCCCCATCGACGACACTTCTCCACAGCTTGTCATGCAGCACTTCCGGCCGAAAGTGCACGGCTTGCAGGTGATGGCCAGGTTACTCAAGCATCATGTACTGGACTTCGTACTCGTACAATCGTCCCTTTCTTCTGTGTTGGGCGGTTTAGGGATGGCTGCATACGCGGCGGCAAACAGCTATGTCGACGCCTTCGTCGTCAAACAGAGCCGCCTGAACCACACGCGTTGGCTGAGTGTCGATTGGGATGGTTGGCGATTTGATGAAAATGGAAAGGCGTCCAATGTTCCGGTTGGGTCGACGTTGACCGATCTCGCCATCACGCCCACAGAGGGCGCTGTCGCCCTGGATCGTATCCTGTCGCTCGATCATGTCTCTCAGATCATCGTTTCCACCACCGACCTTGATGCTCGTCTCGACCAGTGGGTGAGACCCCAGCCTGTCGTTGCAGAGGGGGAAAAAGCGGAGGCGGACAGCACAGTGGCGCTCCACCCTCGTCCCGCCCTGAAGACAAACTATATCGAGCCGCGCACCGATCTGGAGCGCTCTATCGTCGAGTTGTGGCAAGATGTGTTGGGTATTGGCCCCATCGGTGTCGAGGACGATTTCTTTGCCCTGGGCGGGCACTCGCTGTTGGCGACGCAGATCGTCTCTCGCCTGCGAGACGCACACAATGTTTCGTTGCCCTTGCGTGAGCTATTCGAGTCTCCTACGGTGGCGGGCCTCGCCAAGTTGATCGAAGGAGAACGGCGCAAGGCAGGCGAGAATGATCTTTCTCGCCCAACCCCTATCGCCCGTGATGGCGCTTTGCCGCTTTCATCCGGACAGGAGCGCTTGTGGTTCCTGGATCGGTTAGAGCCGGGAAGTCCGTTGTACAACAACTTCGCCGCCGTGCGCATCAGTGGAACGATCGATGGCGATGTCTTCGAGCAGAGTCTACAGGAGATCATCCAGCGACATGAAAGTTTGCGCACCTCATTTGCCGAGAGCCAGGGCCAAGCGCTGCAAATCATTCATGATGAGGTTGATTTTCGGTTAAACCACATCGATTTGAGCGCTGAACCGCTTTCCACGCGCGATGATAAGGTGCGGACATTGGCCCTGGCCGAGGCCCGTGCGCCCTTCGATCTGGCTACCGTGCCTTTATTGCGAGCAACTTTGCTGCATCTCGACGACCGGCAACACGTTTTGTTTTTGACCATGCACCACATCATCTCGGATGGTTGGTCGATCGGTGTCTTGATTCAGGAAACGACGGCGGTCTACGAGGCGCGTATAGCCGGCAGACCCTCTCCGTTGCAGCCATTGCCCATTCAGTATGCCGACTATGCGTACTGGCAGCGCCAACGGTTGGCGAAAGGCGCCCTCAACGACCAGGTGGACTACTGGAAATCACAACTGGCCGATGTGCCCGCCCTGGTGTTGCCCACAACCTATGCCCGACCAGAGATTCAGACCTCCAATGGGGCCAGCATTTGGTTCGAGCTACGTGCCGACATCCACCAAGATCTGCTTGCACTCAGCCATGATCGTGGTGCGACGCTTTTCATGACCTTGCTTGCAGCCCTGGCGGCGCTATTTCATCGCTATACGCTGCAGGATGACTTTGCCATCGGCTCCCCGATCGCCAATCGCACCGATGTGGAAACCGAAGGTTTGATCGGCTTTTTGCTCAACACCCTGGTCTTGCGCACCGATCTCTCCGGGGATCCCACCTTTGTCGAGTTTTTGGAGCGTGTGCGGCAGACGGCCCTCGACGCGTACGCTCATCAGGACTTGCCATTTGAGCTTCTGGTGGAGGCGTTGCAACCCGAGCGGGATCTGAGCCGTACGCCCTTCTTCCAGGTGATGTTCGATCTGCAAAAGACGCAGCAGATACCGTTGTCGATGCCCGATGTGACGTTCACTCCGCTGCGGATCGATGACGGCACCGCCAAGTTCGATATGGCTCTCTCCATGGAAGAGGGCGAGCAATATCTGGGCGGCTATCTCAATTACAACACCGATCTGTTCGATCATTCGATTCCGCGCTCGATGCTTGCGCATTTTCAGGCGCTTTTGGAAGCGATAGTCGTCGACCCCAATCAGCGTTTATCCGAATTATCCATGCTGACGCCGGCCGAGAAAGCCGGTTTGGAGGCGTGGAGCCATGCACCCGAAGAGATCGGCGCGGCGGCTTTCGTGCATCGCCAATTCGAAATGCTGGCGGAACAGATGCCCGATGCGGTCGCTCTGGTGTGGGAGGGGGAGAACCTGACTTATGGCGAGCTCAACCGGCGCGTGAATCAGGTCACCCACCGGCTGTCAGACCTGGAGGTCGGGCCGGAACAAGTGGTCGGGCTCTATTTCCAACGCTCGGTCGAGGTGATTGTGGGCATGTTGGCGGCCTTGAAAGCGGGCGCAGCCTTTGTCAGCCTCGATCTCAACTATCCCGCCGAGCGTCTTGCCTATGTGCTCGCCGACGCCGCTGTTGGCGTTGTGCTGACGCAAGAGGCCCTGGCGGATGACCTGGTCGAGCATCCTGTCCAGACGGTGGCGATCGACCCGGATGCGCCGGAAATCGCCCACCAGCCAACCGCTAATCCGACCGTCT
>DUEF01000366.1 GCA_011176555.1 Caldilineae bacterium | reverse complement strand
GGTTCATCATGGCGCTGACGCCAGCACCGGAGTGATAGGCGGAAGCGGCTCTAGCTCTGCGCCGGATGCATCTGTTGAATCGTTCCAGGCGACTGGTCGTACATAACCTGAGTTCGGAATTAGATGAGCACCGGCAAAAGAGCTTCCTTGCTAGTCGTGAGCTTCAAGGAAGGTTTTTGAGGCTGATGCGAGTAGGCCAGGAGGCCGGCAACGAGATCGACCAGGAAATTAGTCGCACTGCGATGTCTGGTATGAGCAATTTGAGAGATGTTTTTGAGCTGATCATTTTATCGCAGATGAAAGATGAAAATCTGAGCAATCTGCGGGCGTTTTGGTGCTTATGGTCACTTTTGTGAGCAGCCTTAGCCGTTATAGCTCATCCAACACAAACCGTACGGCATCTTCAGGGCTTGACGCAGCGTAAACGCCGTCGATATCCCAAGAGCCCAACCCGGCCACCGTTTTACCCCACTTGAGCGCCAGGGCTAGCTCTGACAGCGTGCCATAGCCCCCGCCAATGGCGATGACCCCGGCCCCGGCGCGGGCGACGATGGCGTTTCTGGCCTCGCCCAGGCCGGTGGGGATGGCGATCTGCACCCAGAGATTGGCTTCGTCCGTTGAATCGCCCGGCAGCAGCCCCACCGTGACGCCACCCGCTTGCACCGCCCCGCGGCAGGCCGCCGCCATCACCCCACCCCGACCACCACAGACTACGCCCACGCCGCGTTCAGCCAGCAGGCGTCCCACCGCCTCCGCCAGGGCGGCTTCTGCGTTCGTGCAGGTGGCTCCACCGATGACCGAAATTAAGTTCATGGCGCTGTAGGAGGGCCGGGTGAAGTCAGGGGGATATTGATCAAAGACGTGTAAACCGCGCCATCCTGCCGCAACTGGCTGCGCATGAGATGGATGGCTTGCACCGGCAGAACGCCGAGCGTGTCCGCCACCGTGACTGCCGACAGCAATTCGCCCAGCGCTTGTTTGTCGCGGCTGCTGGCGTATTTCTTCACCCGAGCCAGAGTGAGATGGCCGGTGTAGGGGCGATTCTCCCGCTTCCAACCGAGCCCGGCCATGGCCTCGTCCACGCTGGCAGCGAGATGACGCAACCGTTCATCGGGATCTTGCACGCCTACCCACAGCACACGGGGTTTGCGCTGGTTGGGGAAGCAGCCCAGGCCGCCGATGCTCAACTCGAACGGCTGGTGTGACTCCACCGCCTGGCCCAAAGCCCGCACGATATCTTCGATCCGGCCAGTGTCGGTGTCACCCAGAAATTTCAGGGTGAGGTGGATGCCCTCTGGTCGGGTCCAGCGCAAAAGATGGGAGGCAAGTTGGCGTTTGAGTTGGCTCTGCAGGTCGGTCAGCGCCGCCAGCAGCTCGGGCGTGAGGTTGATGGAGATGAAGAGGCGGAAATCAGGCTTCCTTGTCTGAGATTCCATTGCAACACCTTGTCATAACCGAGAGATATTGAAGGCGCGATACACTTGGCGCTTCAGGTGGATCGTGCCAGTATATCGCTCCTGGCTGTTCTCCGAAAGCAGTGCGTCGCACCTACTCTGATGCTCGCTACGGTTTTGCCACTGAAATGGTCAATCGCAATTCGTTATTTCCTTCATCACGCTCGGCCACGACATTGTCTACATCAGCTGTGGCGTTTGTTTTCAGACGGCCATACCAACTGGCATATCCGGGGTAAGTGCACTTTAGCACTCGCCCACCTCCTGCGTTCATGCCATCGATCGT
Organism: Caldilineae bacterium; assembly: GCA_011176555.1. Taxonomy (GTDB): domain Bacteria; phylum Chloroflexota; class Anaerolineae; order J102; family J102; genus DUEF01. The sequence goes on along the minus strand of DUEF01000366.1, from coordinate 2,308 downwards.
CCATGTGCAATGGGGGCCATCCGCAAAATTAACGCCAGCCCGCCACTCAACTTTGAACGGTCCATTCGCCCGCTGGTTGCCGTGATTGTACACCTGTAGCTTGACTTCAACTGGTTGGCCCTGCACCGGAGGATCGGGCTTAAACTCAATCCAGTCGACGACCAGATCTGGCATGGGCTGTTTTGCAACTGCGATGGGCAGTCGAAATTCATTGTTCCCCTCATCACTCTCGGCCACGGTGTTGTTCACATCAGCGCGGGCCATCGTTTCTATCGAGGCGTACCAGCTTGTGTAGCCGGGATAGTTGCAGGTTAGCACACGTCCCCCACCTGCACTCATGCCATCTATCGACCAAGTGCAGTGGGGACCATCAGCAAAATTCGATCCGGCCCACCAATCCACCGAAAATGTCTCCTGCGCCCGCCCGTCGCCATGATTGTACACCTGTAGTTTAACCGCGACCGGTTGGCCCTGCACCGGAGGGTTGGGATTCAGTTCAATCCAATCGATGGCCAGATTTGGTTTTGGTACAGGAGTGTCGGTGGGCGGTACGGGCGTGTCAGTAGGCGGGGCGGGGGTGTTCGTCGCCGGTTCGGGTGTATTTGTAGGGGATTCCGGTGTGTCGGTTGCCGGCTCGGGGGTGTCTGTGGGAGGTTCCGCCGTGTCAGCTGCCGGCTCGGGGGTGTCTGTGGAAGGTTCAGGGGTGTCGGTTGCCTCTTCGGCAGCAGGTTCAGTAGTGGGCGATTCTTCTGTCGTCGGTTCTGAACCATCCGAAGCGGACGCGGCCTCGACCGTTTGCGCCACAAAAGTTGCCTTTACGGCGGCTTCGACATCATTGTCCACAGAAGGGACAGGGGCGGCAACACAGCCAGAAACGATCATCAATAGCAAGGCTGCGAGGATCATAAGTGTGAGGTGTAAAGTGCGAGTTTTCATTTTCCCTCCCGAACTGTGGTGTTTTGGGTTGAAGCGGTTTAGGGGTTTGCCAATACCAACTATCCGATATCAGCAACTACTAATGACGACGGTTGACCTGTAGAAATCAGTATTGCCTTGAATGGACCTCGCCCAAATACGCTGCCAGATCGATGTGCGGGAAGGGCACGCGTTGGAAATGCTCCGGATGCGCGGGGCCGGTGGGCGTATCCCAGGGAATGGTGGCGTCCAGGCCCATCTTGTCGGTGCGAGATTTGTGGCCGGGTGTGTGGATGGCAGACGGGTCGAGTGAGCTGGAGGGTTGATCTCGGAAGATGGTCACATCCCGGCCAGCCTGCAAACGGGTGGCGATGGCCCACTCGGCATCTGCGGGGTCGAAGAGATCGATGTCTTTATCCACCACTACGACATGCTTGAGGGAGGGATGCCCCCTGAAGGCCGCCTGGATCGCCTTGGCGCCATCGTCGGGATGCTGTTTGTCGATCTGCACTACGGCATGGAGCCAGGAAGCGCCGCCCGGCGTGATGTTCACATTCAGGCAGGTGACGACTTCGTTCACGGCCGCGAAAATGCTCGGCTCCTTGGGCATGCCCATCAGCAGCTTGTGCTCCAACTGGCCGGGCAGCAGGGCCTGGTAGATGGCGTCTCGGCGGTGGGTGATGCACTCGATCTCGATCACCGGCTGTTGTCGCACGATGTCGCTGGTCTCGGTCAAGTCGATGAAGGGGCCTTCCGCCACCAGTTGCTGCGTGATCCGGCCCTCCAGCACGAATTCCGCTTCGGCGGGGACGAGTAGATCGTTGGTGAGACAGCGCACCAGGGGCGTGGGAGCCAGGGCCTGGGCGATGTCCAGTTCGAAAACGCCCGGCTCTGGCGACATGCTGGCGGCCAGGAGCACGTGCAGGGGCAGGCCGATGCAAATGGATACGGGCAGACCGTCGGGGCTTTTGCGCCAGGCGTTGTACGTCCCTCGCCGTTCCACCAGACGGGCGGCCAGGCGATGTTCGTCCAGGCGCAACAGGCGGTGGTACGAGGCATTGAGCCCGGTGTCAGGGCCTGTCCTGAGTGGCGACTCCAGGTCGCATATCGAAGGGTCGCGGATGATAGCCACGGCCGCGGTGGCGTAGGGCCCGGCATCGTCGATCCAGTGTTTCAGGAAGGGGAGGGCGGTCAGATCGCCGGGCTGGTCCACCACTTCCTGGCAGGGAGCGGGTTCGACGCTCGGTTCGATAATGGGGGCGGGCTGCGGATTACGGAAAGCATCGGCCAGACGGAAGAGGATCTGCTCGGGTTCACAGCCCAGCGCCAGGGCGAAATGGCGACGATCGGCGGCGAGGCCGGTGAGAATGGGGAATCGTCTTGCAATGCGTGC
>DUEF01000365.1 GCA_011176555.1 Caldilineae bacterium | reverse complement strand
GGCGGGGAACGGAACGATTTCAGTATAGCACGGCAGGGTGGGAGAGGCAACCCGAGGCGCTGTTTTCACATTGCCGGCCGACTTCAGTCGCCGAAAGTGCTGGTACAGCGAGGCGTAAATAAGCTGGCGGTTAACTTCCCGGGTTTGTGTCCAGCCGAATCCGTGATTCGGCTGGACGCTTTAGCGTAGCTAACTCTACGTCCATTTAAGCCTTCCTGTGCTAAACACTTGCGACTTGCAATCTCAACACCCTCTCTCCGCATACCTGCCGTCCGCCGCCCTGTCGCGGAAGCCTGCCAGGAAGTCCAGGAAGCGGGAAACGTCCTTGAAATTGCTGACCAATCCCAGCGAGGCGCGCACGGCTCCTGTGGCCTTGTCACCCAGGCACTCGCGGTAGGCGTCGAAATCGAAGAGATCGCCCGTGGTGGATTCCTCCACGCAGCGCCGCACATCTTCGGCCACGTGGGTCAGGCTGTATTCACCGGCACCGGGGTTACAGAAACAGCCGGCCCGGATGGAAATGTTGACCTGATTGGCCTCGGCCTCGACCTGCTGGAAGGGAAAATAGACGCCGGTCGGGTCCAGGAGGTTGAAAGCGATGGTTCCGCCGCGCTGCTTGGCGTCGGTGGGACCGTAAAGCTCCACCATCGTCTGGCCGTTGCTGTGCGAAAGCCGCTGCAATTGCGTCAGCAAATAGGCCGTCAGCGCCATCACCCGCTCGTGGATAACGTCGATGCCCGTCTCTTGCAGGAGTTGCAAGCCCGTGCTGATGGCCGGTAAATTGAGATAATTGACCGTGCCCTCTTCGAAGGCTTCGTGCTCGTCGGCCATGATGTAGAGATCGGCTTTGGTGGAGACGATCTGCACGGTGCCGCCCGCGAACCAGGGGCGCTGCAGCTTGGCCAGCGCTTCCTTACGAGCCAACATCGCACCCACGCCGGTGGGATAGCCAAACATTTTGTAGAAGGAGACGGGCACGTAATCGGGATGCACCTGCTGGAGATCAAGACGATTGGTGGGGACGAAAGCGGCAGCGTCGAGCAGGACATCGAAGCCCCTGCCATGCGCGCGTTCGATCCAATCGAGCGGATGCTGCACCCCGGAGAAATTCGATTGGGCGGGGAAGGCGAACAACGTGTTCGTGGAGCCCTGGCAGCCATCGAAATAAGGCCCTATTTCATCGATCCGCAGGGATTTGGGATCCAGGGGCACGTAGGTGACGCAGGCATTCTTGCGGTGGGCGAATTCCCGGATGCCATGCACGGAGTTGTGGTTGTCGGCCACGAGCAGGAGATGGCCGTTGTCATCGAAGGGGTAGCTTTCGGCCAGAAGTTTGAGGGCGCCGCTGGCGTTGGCCGTAAAAATGACGAGATATTCCTCCGGATCGGCGTTGAAATAGCGCAGCACATCCGCGCGGGCCTGATCGACCAAGTGCGTAGACGCCAGCGAAGCTGGATTCTGCGAATGGGGATTGCCAAGGATGGACTGTTCGAGCAGTCGTGCATGCTTTTCGACCAGGCTGATGGCGTAAAGCCCGCCCCCTGTGTAGTCCAGATAGGTGTGCCCTTGCTCGTCCAGCCGCGTGAAATCCCGCCGACGCAGTTCATCCAGTCCTACCGTCTGACCGTAGGCCGGATAGTCGGTCAGGAACGCCCGCCTCTCCGCCTCGTTTTTTTGTTGATTGTTCATGCTTGCACCTCGCCCAGGAGCCAGCGGTGATGCGCCCAGACCGCCTTCATCTGCCAGGGCAGCCGGGCGTGATCCAACCAGGCGTATTTGATTACTTGATCCCGTAGATCGGGTTGTTCGTTCAGGTAGTAGGCCATCGTGCTCCAACTCCAGCTATCGCCGGTGAATTGGTCTTCCAGCTTTTTGCTGCGGATGCCCAGGCGCTTCAGCACCTCGTTGGCGGGCATGACGGTGTCGGGCCAGGGCGGGACGTCGAGCACGCCGCTGGCGATGATCTTGACGCCGGCCTCCTCCAGGGTGCGGCGCACCAGACCGATGTTGACCCAGCGTTCGTCCACGGTGGGGAAGAAGTCCCGGTCGATGACCAGTTTGCGCATCCAGTAGCCCACTTGCAGGTTGTTGGGCATGGCCACGAAGACCAAATGGCGGCTGAGGCGAGCCAGTTCCTGCAACAGCGCCGCGGCGTCGGGCAGATACCACAGCGCCGCCCAATTCCAGGTCAGATCGAAACTGGCGTCGGGGAGGGGCAGCGCTCCCCACCGGTCGGGTGAAATGGTGACCAGGTCGGGGGCCAGATCGAGTTCGGACCAGATGCGGCGGACGTGTTCGGCGCGGTCGGGCGTATCATCCACCAGCGTCACCTGGCAACCATCCTGCGCCAATTTGACGCTGTTGATGCCGCTGACGCCGGCCATGCCGTAGATGGGCGCTTCCAGCACGGTTTGGATGCGAGCGCGACGACGCAGATCATCCAAAAAGTCGTTGAGCACAAAGCGTTCGTAGACGAGGCCCAAGCCTTCGTCGTAATTGGTCAGGTAGGGTTCCCAGATGGAGCGCTGGGCGTGGCCGGTGGGTGTTGGCATAGGTATCTTTGGCGGAGATTTAGGGTAAAGATTAAGGATCAAAGATTAAAGATTAAGGATCAAGGGATCGGCTTCAACGACGGCTTTGATCTTTAATCTTTGATTTTTTATCCTTGCCAATCCTAGCACAAAGTGGGGTTCCGGGTATAATGGGGGGGTTATGAAAACGATCCGTGATCCCGTCTGGGAGGATTTCAGGCGGGCCGCCGTCGCTCTCGATGTTCCTCTGGACGATGACGCCCTGCGAAAATTTCAGGCGTACACCATCGCCCTGCAAGAGGTGGGCTTCAACATCACCGCCCTGCGCGAGACGGAGGCTATCATCACCAAAATCCATCTCGACAGCCTGGCGTTGCTGGCGCCGGTGGCGAAAGCAGCGAAGCTGAGCGTGCACGAATTGCGCCAACAACGCTGGCGGGCGCTGGACGTTGGCTCCGGCGCGGGCGCACCGGGCTTGCCCTGGCAGATCGTCTGCCCGCACATGCAGTTCACGCTGGTCGATTCCATCCACAAAAAGGTGGATTTCCTGCACGCCGTCATCCAGACCCTGGCCTTGCCCGCTACCGCCGTGCAAGCGAGGGCGGAAACACTCGCACACGATCCTGAGCATCGCGAGCAATACGATCTGGTCATGGCCCGGGCAGTGGCCGCGCTCCCGACCCTGGTGGAGTACACCCTGCCCTTCGCTCGCATCGGCGGGCTGGTGGCGCTGCCCAAAGGCCCCAGGGCGCAAGCCGAATGCGACGCCGCGCAAAAGGCCATCGCCACGCTGGGCGGCGAACTGCTCGGCGTTTTCCCGCTGACGATCCCCGGAGACGATGTTCGGCGAACATTGACGCTCCTGCGCAAACATCAACCCACCCCATCATCCTATCCCCGGCGCGTCGGCATCCCCGCCAAGCGCCCACTTTGAACAAATCATTATGTCAATCTATTCCAAAATCATCCACAACGGTCGTTTCATCGACAAAAGCGAAGCCACATTTCCCATCTACACGCCAGCCATGGTCGGCGCGCTGGGCGTCTACGAAACCATTCTGGCCCGGCATGGCAAATACGTAGCCCTCGACGAACATCTCACCCGTTTGCAAGCCTCAGCGCAAGGGGCTGAACTCGTCCTGGATGTCGATCTCAACACACTCAGGCAGTGGAGCTTCCTGGTCGTGGCGGCCAACCATCCTGATGGCCTGGTGCGGGTGCTGGCGTTGGATTTGGGGCGTCCCAGCGCCGATGTGTACCTCTACCAGATGTCCTACACCGCGCCGTCGCCCGAGGAATACGAACAGGGCGTGGCCGTTGGCATTTACCACGGCGAACGGGCCATGCCCCTGGTGAAATCCTTCAACACGTTGGTTCCCGGTCTGGCGCGCAAAGCCGCCATCGCTGCCGGTCTGCACGACGCCCTGCTGGTGGACCGTGACGGCGCCATCACCGAGGGCTCGAACTGCAATGTGTTCGCCGTGCGTGATGGCGTGCTCGTGGCCCCGCCCCTGGGCGCCGTGCTCGAAGGCACGGTGATGACCCGCACGCTGGCATTGGCCCGGACGCTGGGGATCCCCATCGAGCGCCGGGTTATGCCCCTGGCCGAAGTTCCCGCCTGGGACGAAGCGTTCCTGACCTCCACCCGTCGCGGCGTTCTGCCCGTCAACCGCGTGGGAGAACAGGCGCTAGGCGAACCCGGTCCCATCACCAAACAACTCATGGCGGCTTACCGCGCTTGGGAGGCGGAAGAGCTGGGCGGGTGAGACAGTAGTGCGCATCACCCCCCCAACTGCGGAACGATAGCCCCAAATAGCGCGTAAATGTCGATCAGCGCCAGCAGAACCAGGATCGCTGCGCTCCAGGCCCAGGCGGGCAGCACCGCGTAGCGGTGACGAACGGCCAGCGCGATCACCGCGGCCGCGGCCAACAATGCCGCCCAACCGTTGATGTCCCCCGCCAACAACCCCGCGGCCACGGTCGCGAGCAGGACGACGCCGGCCGCCAACGCTCCCCACAGGCTGCCCTTGCGACTGATGATGCCGGCGTAGCCCAGGGCGAAGCCGATGCTGAGGGCGGTGAGCGCCGGGAAAAGATAACGCCCCTGGTGCTGGACGAAGCTCAGGTTGTACCAGAAGTAGGTGAAAAGAACGATGAGCAGTTGCAGGCCCAGCAGCGCCAGTCCCAGCTTCTGGACCAGCGTCAGGGTGACGGCCTTGCGCCGCAGTCGCCACGCCTGAAAGAGCAGGCCCACGCCCACGAGCAGGCTCAGCAGGGCGAACAGCGCGTAAATCCGGCCATCGAGAAAGACACCCAGCCAGCCGAACACGCCCCAAAACGACTTGAAGGTGAAGTCAAGATAGCGGTCGAGATAAGACGGCAGGCCGTGCGCAGCGATCCAAGCGGGGGTGCGGGGCTGGCCCACCACCACGGCGTCATGCCAGGTGAGACCGAGCGGGTCGGTGGGGCCATAGAGGGAGGCGTTGCGCAGCCACCAGGGCAGGGGCAGCAACAGCGCCGGGGCCAGCCAGGCCAGACCGTTCACCAGCGATGAAGTCAATCTCACCCCCAGCGACCGGCGTTCCCAAATCTGCCACAACCACACGGACCCGGCCAGCGGCAGCAGGATGTAAGCCTGGAATTTGGTCAGCAGCCCCAGCCCGACCACGATGCCTGTCACCAACCAGGCGCTGAACCCCGCCCGCGGATATTTAAGATGCACGAGCAAACGATAAACGCCCAGGGCGATGATCAGCTCGGCCAGGGCGTCGTTGTTGATGGCGGCCATCATCGCCAGGTGCATGGGCAGGAACGCGGCGAAACCGGCGGCCAATGTCGCCAGCAGCAGTTTGTCGGGGAACAGATGGCGGGCGCTGGCCCAGATGAAGCCCACCACGCCCGCGCCCAAAAACACGCTAAACAAGCGCAACGCCAGCACCTGGATTTCGTAGCCCATGCCCTGCGTGATCAGCAACAGAGGCGCGGCCAGCCAGTAGTACAACGGCGGCTGGTGTCCCTCGTAGCGGATGCTGTCGATCGACATCTCGGGCGGGAAGCGCCGCGCCTTGATCGCCTCCAGATAATCCTGATCGTAATCGCCGGGATGGAGAAAGGGGAGCGAGCCGGTTTCGACCACATGGCGCACATTGTTGTAGTGCGCGGGCTCATCGGGCGCTTGCCACAGCGGCGTGTACCAGGCATACAGCGCTGCCAGGACGAAGTACACTGCCAGGATTAGCGCCAGGGGGCGGGATTCAGTGGTCATAATTGGGTATTGGATATTGGTATTGGTTGGCGTCAACAGCTAAGTATCCAATACATACAATCCAAATCAAAAGTAAAGCGACTCAGTTGCGGTGGCGCGTTGGATGTCGGCGCCGAGCCCGCGCAATTTCTCATCCAGATGCTCGTAGCCCCGATCGATCTGGCAGACGTTGGCGATCACGCTGGTTCCTTGTGCGGCCAGCGCTGCGATCACCAAGGTCATGCCGGCGCGGATATCGGGGCTGCTGAGCGATTGGCCGTACAGTTGCGAGGGGCCGACGACCACGGCGCGATGCGGATCGCAGAGAATGACCCGCGCGCCCATCGTAATCAACTTATCCACATAGAACAACCTGCTCTCGAACATCTTTTCGTGGATGAGCACTGTGCCCTGGGCCTGGGTGGCGACAATCAAAGCGATGGACAGCAGGTCGGCGGGGAAATGGGGCCAGGGGCCATCGTCGATCTTGGGCACGGCCCCGCCCACATCCATAGCCACCCGCAGGTTTTGTTCATCCCCCACGACCAGATCATGGCCATCGAACCAGCAATCGACGCCCAGGCGTTCCTTGAAAACGTACAAAACCATGCGTAGGTCGTCGGGATAGACGTTTTTGATGCGCAGTTCGCCGGGCGTGACCGCGGCCAGGCCCAAAAACGAGCCGACCTCTAACAAATCCGGGCCGATTTCAAATTCACCGCCCTTCAGTCGCTCAACGCCCTCAATGGTGAGGGTGTTGCTGCCAATGCCCTCGATCCGGGCGCCCATGCCGACCAACATGCGGCTAAGGTTTTGCACGTGCGGCTCCGAGGCCGCGTTGCGGATGATGGTGGTTCCCTGCGCCAGGACGGCGGCCATCAGCGCGTTTTCCGTCGCCGTGACACTGGCTTCGTCCAGCAGCATATCGACGCCCACGAGTGATTTTCCATGAATCGCTATCTGATGGCTGGCGGGGTTCACATCCACCGTCGCCCCCAGTTTTTCGAAGGCCAAAAGATGGGTGTCGATGCGTCGGCGGCCGATGACATCACCGCCGGGCGGAGGGAGTTCGACCTGGCCCAACCGACCAAGCATGGAGCCAGCCAACAAGATCGATGCCCGAATGCGCTGACACAGTTCTGGCGAAAGTTGACGCGTTTCTACGTTCCTCGCTTGCAAGGTGATGCTGCTGCCGCCGTTGGCAAGCACTTGCACCCCCAAATGTTTCAGCAATGCCAACATGGAGTCAACGTCGCCGATGCGGGGAACGTTGTGGAGCGTCACCGGTTCATCGGTGAGTAAAACCGCGGCCAGCATGGGCAGCGCTGCATTTTTGTTGCCGGCGACTCGCACTTCGCCTTGTAAGGGCTTACCGCCGGTGATGATGAATTGTTCGGTCATAGTTCGGGGAGAGAATGTGGTGGTTGATTGCAGAGCGCCTGCTGCACCCAACCATTTTACCAGACCCGGACGCAGATTGGGCTACCGGTACCGTACGGTATCACGACGCTGGTCGGACGATGAGTGTTTCGCCAGCGTCAACGTTGAGGTGGCGAGCGGCGCTACCGTTGCGTTGGGCGATTTCCACCAGACCAGCACTGCCGCCCAGGGCGACAAAGTCGCCAGGTTGCACATCGCTATAGGTGACGCTGAGTCCGGTGATGGCGGTTTCGGCGATCTCGAAAGTCCAGTCTGTCCGCGAATCCAGCCACTGCCGGGGGATATTGCTGATGAGGTTGCCGAAGGCGTCGGCGTAGATGATCTGGCCGCGAATACTGCCATCGGGGAGTTGTTCGGGGGTGGGAAAGGGGATGGTGACCGGATCAGCGATGGTCGGGCCCAAAACGGATGGTGAGACGCCGGCCGCGAGATGGGCGGCGACGGGAGCGAAAATGTCCCGACCGTGGAAGGTGTAGCTGACGGCGGGCAGATGATAGTCGGGATTGCGGAGATGGCGGATATCCCTCACGTTTTCATCCCGGTAGACGCGGCTGAAGACGCCATTGTCCGGCCCCACGAAACACGCCCGCTCGGTGAAAACAGCGATGGGGCGACGTTCGGAGCCCACGCCGGGATCGACCACGACGACATGAATCGTTCCGGCGGGGAAGTAGGGGAGCACAGCATCAAGAACGAAAGCGGCCTGCTGGATGTTTTGCGGTTGGATGGCGTGGGTGATGTCGACGATGGCGCTCTGTGGCGAGATGCCAAGTATGACGCCTTTCATGCTGGCGACATAAGGGCCGGTTAAACCGAAGTCGGTGATGAGAGTGATAGGAGGTGGGAGCGTCATTGCTGGTGAGAGGGAGGCCCGTAGAGAGTTGGAGAAGTGGTTTTTTCTGATTGTAACGGCCAACGACTACACCTGCAAATCATTGTCTTTTCATTCAGGCAATGATAGACTGTTTGTTGAATCCCCATTATGAATTTTCCTCGGTCTTATGACCTGCTATTCTATTCAACTCACACAGGAGATTTGATATGTCTCAGTCCATTATTGACCTGCTCGGCGCCGAAGCCGAAAGCCTACTCACCCATACCTGCACCGGCGTTCCCAAAGAATCGCTGCAACTGCCTGGCCCCGATTACATTGATCGCGTCTTCTCACTCTCAGATCGCTCTCCTGTCGTCATGCGCAACATGCAGACGATCTACAACACCGGGCGACTGGCGGGCACGGGCTATGTCTCCATTCTGCCCGTCGATCAGGGAATCGAGCATTCCGGCGCCGCTTCCTTTGCGCCCAATCCCCTCTACCTCGATCCTGAAGGCATCGTGCAGCTTGCCATCGAAGGCGGTTGCAATGCCGTGGCCTCCACGCTCGGCGTGTTGGGAGCAGTCTCCCGCAAATACGCGCACAAAATCCCTTTCCTGGTCAAACTCAATCACAACGAGCTACTGACTTACCCCGCCATCTACGATCAAACCATGTTCGCCAGCGTGCAGCAGGCCTTCGATCTCGGCGCGGTTGCGGTCGGGGCCACAATTTACTATGGTTCGCAAGAATCCCGCCGCCAGATCATGGAAGTCAGCGAAGCGTTCGCTTATGCGCATGAACTGGGCTTGGTCACCGTGCTGTGGGCTTATCTGCGCAATCCCGCCTTCAAAAAAGATGGCGTCGACTACCATGTCGCCGCCGACCTCACCGGCCAGGCCAACCACCTGGGCGTCACCATCGAGGCGGACATCATCAAACAAAAACAGGCCGAGAACAACGGCGGCTTCACCGCCATTGGCTTTGGCCGCACCCATCCCCTGGTCTACGACGAACTGACCAGCGACAACCCCATCGATCTGACCCGCTGGCAGGTGGCGAATTGCTACATGGGCCGCATCGGCATGATCAATTCCGGCGGCGGTTCGGGCGCAAACGACCTCGCCCAGGCCGTGCGCACCGCGGTCATCAACAAACGCGCCGGCGGCATGGGTCTGATTTCCGGCCGCAAAGCCTTCCAGAAACCCATGGCCGAGGGCGTGAAGTTGCTCAACGCCATCCAGGACGTTTTCCTGGACGAGTCTGTCACCATCGCCTAAAACGCAGGAAAGCCTGCAACTGAAATTCAGACCCTCGAGGAGTTTGACGCCTCGGGGGTCTTTTTTGGCGCTAACAGGTCGAATGAATGAGCGCGCCAACCGCTGCGGTCTCTCGAAGTTCGTTATAAAGTTGCACAGCTTTTGGGGTGCGTTTGACGAAAACCGTGATCCCTTGCTCCGCCAGCGCCTGTAAAGTTTCCGGCTGCACTTTGAGTCGCCCCAGCACGCCGGTTGTCAGCACCACCACAGTGGCCCCATGCGCCAACAATTCCTCGACATCGACGAATTGAACGCCCGGCGCATGGCTGGTTCCTGTCTCCTCCCAGCGCCACGCCCGCGCGCCGCCAGGGTAGAGCTTCACATCCTTGAACGAATCATAACCTTCCACATCGATGCGGCCCCAGGCCCGTCCGGTGATGCGGGGCGAAGGAGGGTGTTGGCTCATGCTGATGTTTCTCCTGATGAAACGACCTCAGTCGCTGACATCTCGCACATAGACATGGGTTGCGGTCTCTGACCCGACCAGGTGCTCTTCACCCTTACTGCGCAGCGTGATCCCCGCCGCAGTTCTGGTCAACACCAGGATCTCTGTGGCCGGATAGAGTCCTAGCTCGCCCAGTTGGCTGAGCATGTCCGAATCATGATCGCTCACTTCAGCGATAACCGCGGCCTGGCCAGGTGACAATTCAATCAAGCGCAACCGGGGGATGGCGTCGACAAAGCCATCGCGCGTGGGGATGGGCGCTCCGTGCGGATCGATGGTAGGGTGCCCCAGCGCTGCATCCATGCGGTCTTCCAAATCCTCGGATAGCACATGCTCCCATTTCTCCGCCTCGTCATGCACCTGATCCCAGGGCACGCCCAACGCTTCCGCCAGATACAACTCCACCAAACGATGGTGGCGAATCACTTCCAGGGCGATTTTTTCACCGGCCTCGGTTAGCGTCACGCCCTGATAGCGTTCGTAGACCACCAGGTGCATATCCGCCAGCTTCTTGACCATGCCTGTGACCGAGGCGGAGGCAACGTCCATGCGTTCGGCCAGGACGGTTGTCGCCACCTTGCCTTGCTGGCTCTGGATTTCGTAGATGGTTTTGAGATAATCTTCGACTGCTTTGGTTTGCATGGGGGCGGAAATTTCGGATTTGGCAAGTGCGGCGGGGCAAAGGTTTAGGAGGGACTAAAGACCACTTTAGCGGGTTTGAGGCTGGCTGTCAAGGACAAAGGCGCTGATGTGGTAAAATAGCAGGATATTCGCCAGCTACGTCTCCTTATCTCCCCCTTTTCCTATGCCCGATCTATTCGATATTCGCCGTCAAGAACTGCTGGAAAAAGAGCAACCGCTGGCCGCCCGCATGCGACCACGCACGCTGGATGAATTCGTGGGCCAGGATTCTATTGTGGGGCCGGGGCGTTTGCTGCGGCGCGCCATCCAGGCCGACCAGCTTTCCTCGATCATTTTCTACGGCCCGCCGGGTACGGGCAAAACCACGCTCGCGGAAATTATCGCCCACACCACCCGGGCGGCGTTTGAGCAGGTCAACGCAGCCGGTGTCGGCGTCAAGG
>DUEF01000364.1 GCA_011176555.1 Caldilineae bacterium | reverse complement strand
TCGGCCTTGAAAACGGTCGGGCCCATGTCGAACGAGAAAGATTTGGCCACGAGCACGGCGGTGGCCGCGGCCGCTTCCGAACCTTCTTCGTTGACCTCGATGAAAGCTTTGTGCAGCACCTCGCTGATGAACAAATCACGCTTGCCTGTCATTCCCGAAAAATCGGCCGCGCCAAAGACATCTTTCATGCCCATCGCGGCCAGCGTTTCGCTAAGGCTGAAAGAGGAAGTCGCCTTGAACTTGGGCAGAAACACCTCCACCTCCTGCGGCCGGAGACGCCGGGTCCATTTCCCCAGGTTCTCCGCCGTCAGCGCGTCTTCGAGCGCGGGGAGACCATCGATTGACCGGGGTAACAGCAGAATCATCGAGAGATCACCCCCCACGTAGGGCAACTCAAGGATTTGTAGATCACGGATCGCGGCATATCCGAAGCTACGCTTCTGCGTCATCATCGGTGCATCCACCGCTTTCGTTGCGCTCAACCAGAAGGGATTCTCTTTCGTCTTCTTTTTATCGAACTGGTTGGCCCAATTCCCCTTGAAATAGATGGCGTTGGTCAGAACCAATGTCGTCAGAGAATCCAACATGCCCGGGGGGATCAGATCGCTGATCTTCCCCCGAGTTTCTTCCTCGATCCGGGCATTGATCTGAACCCGAGCCGCTTCTGCGTCGTTAACGAAATCTAAGGGGGTGATCGAAACACCGTAAAACCGTTTGACGAGATCGAGGTAGGAAGCGAGAAAAACATACCCCTCCTGCGGCCACAGGGCGTTGGCCACGCTGATCAAAACATCTCCCTTCTCCTGAACCGCGTCCAACAGACGCCCCAGGGCCGCAAAGCCCTCGTGCAGGCGCTCATCCTCCTGCGGGAAGTGCAGCGTCTGCGCCATCTGCGCAGCGGTGTTTCCACGCGCGCCGGCATAGGTCATGGCCAGAGCGACGGAAATGCTGTAGGGCGAGAAGAACAGGTTGCCCTTTTCGTGGCGAAGCTGTTGGTACAGATCCAAAGCGAAAGCATTGGTTCCTTTGGCCACAGCCATAGCGTCGGGAGTGAGGAATTCTGTTACGGACGAAAAAGACATGCGCACCTCCTGAAGTCCGTGATGTTTTATTTTCATGCCCCTATCCTATCGCGTCACTCTCGCCCCATTCTCGTGTTGATGTCGCATCGTGACGGTAGGACGCCGTTTCGGGTTCCAGATTTTCGTTGTGCGCCTTGGCTGTCCCACAGGCGAAAGCGAATGTGCGACGCACCTCGCAGGTGCGTCGCACATCGTTGAATGAATAACTCAGGCGGCAAGCAATTCCTCGAATTTGGCCTTCGAGGCTTCCTGCACCTTGTCGTGGATGCTCTGGCCGTGGCTGTCCATGGTCACGACCACGGGGAAATCCTCCACCCGAATCACCCACATGGCCTCGGGCACGCCGAAGTCGAGCTTGTGCACGGCCACCACCTCCTTCACCGACTGGGCGATAAGGCTGGCCGCGCCGCCGATGGCGTGGAAGTACACCGCGGGCTGTTCCTGGCAGGCCTTGAGCGTGCGCCCCGCCATGCCGCCCTTGCCGATCACGCCTTTCAGGTTGAAGTAACGGATCACGTCCGCCTGGTAGACTTCTTCCCGTATGCTGGTGGTGGGCCCGGCCGCCACGAAGGACCAGGAGCCGTCCTCATGCTTCTTCACCACCGGCCCGCAGTGGTAGATGACACCGCCATCGAGCACGCGCTTGAGTTCGTCATGCAGCGGCTGTTCCTCGGGCGTGGGAGCCTGGCGGATGAAATGCTCGATCATGAACTTATGCGCGGCGTCGCGGCCGGTCATGATCACGCCGTTGAGATAAACCGTATCGCCCACATGCAATGAGCGAATCTCTTCATCAGAAATGGGAACCGTTAGCCTACGCATATTGCACCTCCACATTGTCATCAGTGAGCGTCACGTCCATCGACGCGCGGCGATTGGCCCAGCACATGTAGGCGATGGAGACGAAATAGGACGCCGGTAGCCGATGCAGCGCCCCGATCTTGACGCCCAGCAAGGTGGTCTTGCCGCCAAAGCCCATGGGGCCAATGCCCAATTCGTTGCCTTCTTCGAGGATGCGTTCTTCCAGCTCCGCCAGTTCGGGGACGGGGTTGGTGTCTTCCAGCTTGCGGAAAAGCTGTTCTTTGGATTTGATGTACGAAGCGCCGCGGTCGCCGCCGATGGCCACGCCCAACACACCGGGCGCACAGCCCTTGCCCTGAGCCTGATAGACGGAATCGAGCACCACGCGGCGCACGCCTTCCAGGTCGCGACCAGCGCCCAGGCCGCCATTAGGCAACTTGTACTGGGTGGAGACGTTCTCGCAGCCGCCGCCTTTCAGGAGCAAATCGACGTGGATGTGGTCTTCATCCCACTCGTGGAAGTGCATGGTGGGGAAATCGATGCCGGTGTTGTCGCCGCTGTTCTGTCCGGTCAGAGAATCGACCGCGTTGGGGCGCAGGTATGAGCGTTCGGTGGCGATGGCCACAGCGTCCCGGATTTGGTCAGCCACCTTGCGGGTGGAGACGCCCAGGGGATAGAAAATCTCGAAAATGGGCGTGCCCGTGTCCTGGCAAATGGGCGTGCTGTTCTCGCGAGCCATCTTGACATTATCGAGAATGGTGTTGAGTGCGCCCTCAGCAGCGGAGTTGGCATCCTCTTTCTTCGTCGCTTTGGAGAGGGCGCCTTCCATATCGGCCGGCAGTATGGTCGCCGCCCTCCGCACCAGCTCGACCAGATTCTCGGTAAGGTCGAAACTGTTGAATTCTGTCATGGTTTATCCTCCATGATTTGTTTGAGTGCCACTTTTGAATTTTGGAAACAGGGGCTCAATCCGGTTGGGTCCCACATGAGTATACCAAAAATCGGGCATGACACCCTAGATTGAGAAGTAAAAAATAAGGAGTAGGGAGGTCGCGCCACTAACGTTGACTGTCGATTGCTAGCTGTTGATTGTTGACTGTTATCAGGGGCAGGTGGATGGCGTTGTCCTGGCCGGGCGGGACCAATTCGATCTCGAAGAGTTTGGGCCAGTATTTGCCGGTGACGAACAGACGATCTCCCGCGGCGTCGTAAGCGATGCCATTGAGCACATTCCGCGCGCCCTCTGGTTTTAGCCCGGCCAGGTCGATCCACCCCACCACCCGGCCGGTGACGGGATCGATGCGGGCAATGCGGTTGGTCTGCCAGACGTTGGCGTAAATCTCGCCCTGGATGTATTCCAGCTCGTTCAGCCGCACCACCGGGCCGTCGTTGTCAGTGACCGTAATGCTGCGGACTTCGGCGAAGGTGTCGGGATCCAGAAAATGGAGGGTGGCCGTGCCGTCGCTCATGATCAGGTGTTCGCCGTCGTGGGTGAGGCCCCAGCCCTCGGTGGGATAAGCGAATTGCCCGAGTTCAGCGAAGCTGGTCTTGTCATAGACGAAGCCGGTGCGGGCCTTCCAGGTCAGTTGCATGATCTCGTCTTCCCAGGTGGTGACGCCCTCGCCAAAGTAGTTTTCGCCGGGCTGGTCGTTGAGAATGCGCTCCTGCACGACGCTACCGGATGCCAGCTTGACTTTGCGCAGCGCCGAGGCCTGATACATGCCGGTGCCTTCGTACAGATAACCGGGCGCTTCGTACACCAGGCCTTGCGTGAAAGCGTCCGGGTCATGTGGGTAGGTGTTGATCACGCGGTAGGTGTAGGTGGGGATTTCGGGCGGGATCAGGCAATCGGCGAGGTGAGCGTAAGTCCCCACCGCGGCCTTGACCATATCCTCGTAATAATCAAGATCATAATTGCCCAGCAAATCCTGGCTGGTGTGATAGTCGGGATTGAAGTCGTTGGGCTCGCCCCAATAATCTTCAATGGCGAGGATGGCGGGCATTTGATATTGCCAGAAACGATAGTGATCGCTGCGATTCGTGCCGTCAGGGATGATCTCCGGGGTCAGATCCAGGTCGTAGAGATCGACGACATCGACGAAAATCTGTGCTATCTCTACCGAACCCGTGACGGTCTCCCGGGCGTGCAAATCCATATCGGGCGCACTGCCGGGCGTGTTCCAGGCCAGCATGTCCAGGTTGAGCACACCGGCGACCGAATCCCCGGCATCGACCATGTCCCGAACATAGGCCTTGCTGCCGATGACGCCGTTCTCCTCACCCGTCCACAAAGCGAAACGCAGGGTGCAATCCCAATCATATTGGCTGAGGATGTCAGCGGCCATGAGCACTGCCGCGGCGCCACTGGCGTTGTCATCCGCGCCGGGGGCGGGGTCATTGGCCGGTGTGTCGCTGCGCGAGGTGCTGTCCAGATGGGCGGAGATCATGAAGACATCGTCGGGGCGGGTCTTGCCGGGTATCTCGCCGATGACGTTCTGGCTGGTCAATAAAATATCGCCCCACGTGGCCATGGTCCAGTCGTGATACGTCACATCCATGCCCAAGGCGCTGAGATGATCGCCCACGTATTGGACAGCTTTGGTGATGGGCTCGCCGCTGTCTGTCCAGCGGGTGGTGATGGTGTAGGGCTCGCCGCCGACCAATGCGGGCGTCTCGCCGCTCAGCTCCGACACAGTGCGAACGGCGGCGGCGATATCCACTTGCTCCATCATGGTGTGGATCAGGGGGTCGTACGAGATGCCGGTGGGGATCAACGATGTTGTTCGGGCAGGAATCAGCGGTTTGGGATCCAGCGTGATCAGCAACAGATGAGCCCTGGTTGTCGCTAATCGTTCCGCCTCTTTCGGGTTCATTCGTAAGACAACCTGCACCCCATCATCGTACAATACCCGGCCATAGTCGCTCCACCGCACCTCTTCTCGCCCCACCGGCTGCCCCGCCAGGTAGTAAGTCGCGTCGGCGATGTCTTTGTCCAGAATTTTGACCTGGAGATCGCTTTCCGAATGAGTCGATGGAACGTTTTCGGGCAGTCCGGCGAGGACGAAATCGCCATCAGGCCCGAAAACCCGTTCGTACACCGGCCATCCCGTTTGCTGTAGGCGCGTTACGGTTCTGTTGTCAGGAACAGAAACCAACACCAGAGCAACGCCCGACTTTGGCGGCCACGCGCTCACCGTCAGCGTGCTGGCTAGCACAGCCAGGAGGAAGAGGATGAGGAAACGGACGAGGAGGCGGCGTTGCATGAGATATTCCAAGCACTTATCTGCCAGACAAGCGATCAAAAAGGAAAGTTGGCATCTGAGCGTCTGACCAACGATTCAACTGGTCCGATTATACCACATCGACCAACAACCCACCGCCAATTCTCGCAGCGGGTAGTGTGTCCTTTGTGGTTGAAATTCATTTCCGAGTGCCGTTGTGGCAAAGGAAAAATACGTAAACGCGTCCTGAACCAGTACGGTTCCGGACGCTTCTGCGTCATAGTAAGTGACAGTGATTATTGCAACTGTTTTTTTTCTCCTTATCTCGTTTGTTTGGAGACGGCATTTTTGAGCACTGTCCTCGGCAGACATATCATGGTTCCGAATCATATCACCCGTACTGTTTCAGATATTTGGCAAGAGGTTCTTGATCTCAGCAAGATCGGCTTGTATGATAATTTCTACGATCTCGGAGGTTACGCTTTGTTGCTGTTTATTGTGCAGCAACGGCTGAAAGAAGCCTTTGGCCGTGACTTGACTATTTCTGAGCTCTGTAGCCATCCAACTGTAAGCGATTTGGCGCGTTATCTTGTGATGGACTCTGCGA
>DUEF01000363.1 GCA_011176555.1 Caldilineae bacterium | reverse complement strand
GCCGCCGCTGAAGCCATCATTGAGGTAGCGGCGAGCGAAGGCCCGGTCTACGTTGAAGCGATCCATCTTGGCCAGGAGTTCTTTGCGGAACTCTCGCATCGGCATCAGTTCCGAGCCGATCATTTTATTCTCACCCGACCCTTTTGCTGCTTCCCGCGCTTTTTCTTTGTAGCCCCGCACGCTACTCACTGCGGCGCGCAAGAAGTTGGCGAAACTGACGCCAGGGATGGCGACGGGGTATTGAAAGGCCAGGAAAATACCGAGCTTGGCGCGTTCGTCCGGCTCCAGGTCAAGAATGCTCTCGCCATTGAAGAGGATGTCACCGCCGGTGATTTTGTAATGGGGATGCCCGGCGATGGCGTAGGCCGTGGTACTCTTACCCGAGCCGTTGGGCCCCATCAGGGCATGAACTTCGCCCTGGCGCAGGGTGATGTTGACGCCTTTGAGGATTTCGGCGCCTTCGACTTCGACATGAAGGTCTTTGACTTCGAGGACAGCAGTCATGGTTGAGGGGATGCTCCTTGGATATTTGGTGAGGAAACGTCAAGCGTAAAACATAAAGTGGCAAAGCCACAATCAAATGGCGGCGTGTTGCGTATTGCGTGTTCCGTCAAGTTGGTGTCGAGCGAACGGACCACGCACTACGCATTACGCATCTGGGGCCGCACAGCGAACGAACAACTATGATGCCCGTCCATCATACAGACGGTCAATTCGACATCGGCGTTGAGCACTTGCGCCATGACGCCGCGCTCCATTTCGCAGATCTCGCGATGCACTTCCGCCAGTTCATGGTAAGGACAGTGGTATTCGTGCAGGAAGATGACATCGGCGTCGCGAGAAATATCGGACATGATGCCTTTGTCGTCCAGGATTTGGGAGAGGGAATGCACCCTTTCTTGCAGCGCCTTTCCCGTGATCTGGCCTTCGTATTGGCGGGCCAGGCGTGCGCCCACGCGGTCGAGCAGACGGCTGACGACTTCGGGGCCCTGGTCGGCGAGCAGTTCGGCATAGAGATTGAGGGCCAGATCTTCGCTGTAACTGGCAAACAGATCGCGGGCTTCTGGGGTCAGTTCATACACCTGTCCCGGGCGGCCCGGCCCGCGGCTGGGCGCGCGGCTGGCGCGAATAAGGCCATCCGCTTGTAATCGTCGCAATTGCTGGCGGATGGCCGTGTCACTGACGCCCAGGGCGCTACGCAGCTCCTTGATGTCAAGGGATCCGTGGCGCTGGATGAGTTGGATGATTCGTCCGCGAGGGGAGTCGTCGAGTCGGTAGTAGAGTGAAGACATCTGTTCGGTGCTAGAGTGCCGGGTGGGGTGCAACGAGGAGGCAGTCTAGCACCGCAGATTGTTTTTGTCAAATCTCACAGTGAAAATAGTGAAAATTGTAAAATCCCCGAATGCTCAAGGTGAGTAGCCTCGCAATGGCGTCAAATGCGCCAGCACTTTCATGTTGATTTCTGCGTCCGAGAGCATGGGGAAACGGCGTCGCATCGTGCCCCGCAGACCTGCACGAACGAATTCACTTGCTTGGATCATGGTTAGTGTTCGTTGTGCGGGGCTAAGATTCGCCAGTAATTTCAGTTGTTGCCAATCGACAGGATCGAATGCTATTTGCGGGTGGGTGGACTTCATGGATTCCTCCACTTTCATCGGTAGCGCAATTTTAGCATGGGGTGGGGAGTCAGTCAACCAAACCGGGAATCACCAGATAATCCACCCAGTTGCGCAATTCCTGTTGGCGGATGCCGTCGTCGAGGATGTCGTCGCCGACGCCCAGTTTGGCGCGCAGGGCCTCGTTAATCGGGTCATCGAACAACTGGCGGAGTTCAGCAGCATGGTCGTGCACAGCCTCTTCGCTGGGGAAGAAGCCTTCCTTTACCAATGCGCCTGCGCGGGCGTCGATCAGTTGCGCCATCTCGTACAGGTTGTATTCGGGGTGGTATTGCGTGGCCCAGTATTCGCCCTTGCCGTGGGTGACAGCCAGGGCCTGCACATGCGTGTGATCCCCTTCCACCAACAGCGTTCCGCCCTCGGGGATGCGAGTGACTTCGTCCAGGTGCATGATGAAGCCCTTGAAGCGTTCGGGCTTGCCTTTGAGCAGCAGCGATTGGCGTCCGGCCTCGGTCTGGCGTAGCTCGCCCGTAATGCCCCATTCCCGACCTTTGGGATTTGCCTCGACCTTCCCGCCCGCGGCGACGGCCGCCATCTGTACGCCCCAGCAACTGCCATACTGCGGCGGGCCGGCCTGGAAAATGGCCCGGCACAGTTCGATCTGGCGGGTGACGCGTGGATCGTGGTCGTGATAGATCGTGAGGTCGGAGCCGGTCCACACAAAGCCGTCGTACGCGGCCAGGGCGTCGCTCGCGGGCAGGGGGGTGTCGAGATCGGCCACGAACAGGACGTCGCACTGAGCCCTGGGCGTGTAGCGCTGAAAGAAATCGATGAAAAGATCGTGAGGATGGGCGACGTGGTCGCGCTCGAATTTAGCGCGGCTGGCTTGAGGATAACCGTTGATGATGCAAAGGTGAAGTTCTGTGTCTGCGTGCATGAGTTTGTTAGATGAAATGAGGTGAAAATGGCGAATAGGGTATTGGAATCCAGCGCGGTTTCTGTTATGATTGGAATTGAGAGAACAAAATCGAAAGGGAGGGAGCTGATGTCGATCCTTGGATGACGACAGCCACTCTCCATCTTAACACACTACAGTGTTGCAACGCACGCCAGCGATTATTTGCTGTAACGTTACAGCGCTGCCATGTTTTGCTATAGGCCAGATGGTTTATGGTAAAGGAGGGAGACAAATGAATATCCACAGTTCACAAATCCGTATGCTCCGTCGGTTGTTGCGCGGGGTTCTGATTCTTTGCGCTTTGATGCTCTTGGTTCTGGTCGCACCT
>DUEF01000362.1 GCA_011176555.1 Caldilineae bacterium | reverse complement strand
CGCATCACCCGCCGGAACGTGCCCTTGCCGCCCTTGTCCACGCGGTAGGCGTCGTGCATTTCCTGCGTGCCATCCACGCTCAGGCCGATCAGGAAGTTATGTTCCTTGAAGAAGGCGCACCACTCGTCATCCAACTTGGTGCCGTTGGTTTGCATGGTGTGCAGGATGCGTTGTCCGGGCTGCTTGTATTGTTGGGCCAGCGCCACCGCCCGTTTGAAGAAATCCAAGCCCATCAGCGTGGGCTCGCCCCCCTGCCAGGCGATGTTGACCTCCGGCGCGCGCCGCTGCGACGCCAGTAACTGCCGGATGTATGCTTCTTGCACCTCGTTCGTCATGCGGAAGCGGCTGCCGGGGTACAGCGCTTCTTTGGAGAGGAAGAAGCAGTATTTACAGTCCAGATTGCAGACGGCGCCGGTGGGTTTGGCCAACAGGTGGAAGGCAATGGGCGCGTTGGCGGGGAAATTTAGTGTCACGGTGTGGAATCGTGCGGTGAGTCAGGAAATCTGTAGGCCAGTAAACCAGGAAACCTGTAGACCGGGGCGCTCTCCCCGGTTTCCCGGTTTACTGGTATCCCGGCCTACCACTTAGTATTTGCTATTGTCATGCACCAGGCTGTTGAGCACCCAGGCGATGACGCTGATGAAGATGCTGGCGAAGAGCGTAGTCCAGAAGCCATCGACAGTGAGCAGGCTGGGAAGCAGCCAATCGGTGAGGGAGAGCATCAAAGCATTGACGATGATGGCGAACAGGCCAAAAGTGAGCATGACCAAAGGACAGGTGAGAAACATGACGATGGGGCGGATGATGGCGTTGATCAGGCCCAACACGCCCGAAACGACGATGTATCCCCATAAACCTTGGTGTACATCCATGCCGGGCATGAGCCAGGCGGTGACAGCGACGGCGATGGCCATGATGAGCCAACGAACGAGCAAGTAAATCATGTGAAAAGCTCCTTTGTGGTGGTGGGATGGATTAGATCGATAGACGGGTTGTCTATGGAGTCTGAAGCTGCGCTTCAATCGCTTCGGCCAACTCTTGCGGCTTCTGCGAGCCAATCATAATGGTTCGTCCGTTTTTTAGGAAAAGTTCTACGCCCTGGTTGCCGCTGACGTTATAGGCCACTTTCTTGCTCGACCAGCCTTTCAAGCCCCACCCGCCGTACTCCTTCAACGCACTGTAGCGGCGGGCCTGGATGCGTTCGATGTCCGAAAACGGGATCGTGCGCTTGCTGAATGGCCGGTAATGGATCTGGATATGATCCGTCCACACCTCTACAACCATGTTCATCCACCAGAAGAGCGCCGGGAGACCGATGCCGAACAGCAGCCAGAACAGCCACATGAACCAATCGGGGCCGGGATTGTTGCCCCAGGGCTCGTTCAGGATGATTTGTTGCACGAATCCCCACCACATCAACGCGGCGATGCCGAGCACCAGCAACATGATCCACCACACGCGATGAAAGTCCTGTTCTTCTCGAAATGTCACGAAACCGGATTGTTGGTTCATGTTCACCCAGGTCGTCCCGTTAATTTCAACGATTGGGCTCGGCGATGGAGGTCGTGGTAAGCCAGGGCCGGACGGCGCCACGAAACATCCTTGGTCATCGCATTTTGCTGGATGGCGGCCCAGATCTCGGGGTGACGGTAAGCTTCCACCGCCCGCACCACAGCCGCGAACAGGGCCATGCCGTCGTACGCATCGAAGGTGAAGCCTGTGCCGGTAATGGGGGGGCGATGGTCGGTGACCGTGTCCGCTAAGCCGCCGGTGGCGCGCACAACGGGTACGGCGCCATAGTGCATGGCGATCATCTGGTCCAGGCCGCAAGGCTCGTGGTGCGAGGGCATGAGGAAGATGTCGGAACCGGCGAACAAGCAGCGGGCGAGGTGCTCATCGAAGGTGAGGTGGACGCGCAAACGGTCGGGGTGTCGGCGTTGCAGGTCGAAGAGAAAATCGTGATAGCGCTGCTCGCCTGCGCCCATGATCACCCACTGCGCATCCACCTGTCGCAGCAAGGGCTCCAGCACGGTGCTGAGGATGTCATATCCCTTATGATCATTGAGCCGGGAGGTGAGGCTGATGACCGGCGTATCGGGATTCTGCTCGAAACCAGCATTATGTTGAAGTTGCTGCTTGCAACTACTGCGCCTGTGGATGTTGTTGGCATCGAAGCAGGTGGTGAGGGCGGGATCCGTGCGCGGGTCGTAGTTCTCGGTGTCGATGCCGTTGAGGATGCCATAGAGCCGGTTTTGCCGGTCGCGCAGGAGCGGATCGAGGCCTTCGCCGAATTCGGGGGTGAGGATTTCGCGAGCGTAGGTGGGGCTGACCGTGGCGATGACATCGGCAAAGATGATGCCGCGCCCCACCATGCTCACCACCTCGTTGAGGCTGGTCGATACATCGGGGTGGGCGATGAATCCATATTTGGCGATGCCGGCGATTTCGAGCACCCGGTGTCCGAAAATGCCCTGATAGGCCAGGTTGTGGATGTTGTAAACGACGGCCGTTTGTGCGAAGAAAGCATCATTGGCGTAGACAGTGTGCAGCCAGTTGGGAACGAGGGCGGTTTGCCATTCGTTGCAATGCACGACTTGGGGTCGCCAATCCAGATGACGCGCAGCCTCAAGGCTGGCGCGACTATAAAAGACGAAGCGCTCGCCATCGTCCGGGAAGGAATAGATGCCCTGTCTGCTGCCGAAAAAACGGTCGTGCTCCACGAAATAGATGGGGAGATCGGCGTCTGGCGCTTGCCACAGACCCGCATACTCGACGCCGCTCTCGAAAGGCACGGGAAATCGGTCGATCACGCGCTTGAGATTGTGTCGGGCGGGATCGATCAGGCCGTAGCGCGGGAGCATGACGCGCACATCATCCCCCAACTGCCGCAGCGCGCGAGGCAGCGCCGCCGCTACCAGCGCCAGGCCCCCCGTGCGCGCGTATGGCACGATCTCGGTGCTAAGGTAAAGAATGTTGAATGGTTTGGTCATGTGCTCTTCACGACGATATCACGCTGCCGATGCCGGGCGACCAGCCAATGCTCTGCGCGCCCAGCAAGCCGCGGATGCGGTGCAGGATATTGAAAGCGACTTCCTCCTTGTCCATCAGCGGCAGCGTCTCGGCGGCCCCGTCACGGGTGAGGATCGTCACGCGGTTGGTGTCCACGCCAAAACCGGCGTCCGCGGCGGTGATGTCATTGAGCACGATCATCTCCAAGCTTTTGCTCTCCAGCTTGCGCGTGGCGTTGGTGATGAGATCAGACGTTTCCGCGGCGAAGCCCACCACCAGTTTCGGCATCCCGAGCTTCGCTCGTTGCTCCGCCACCGCCTTTAGCACATCGGGCGTCCGTTCCAATTGAATGCCCCTGCCGCTTTCCTTTTTGAGCTTGCTGCCGTGGGTGGTGACCGGTCGGAAGTCAGCGATGGCGGCGGCGCTAATGAGGATGTCGGTGTCAGGCAGCAGGTCGAGCGTGGCGCGTAACATGTCCTCGGCCCGGATCGCTTCGACCAGATTGACGCCAAGGGGCGGCTCCACGCTCATCGCTCCATAGATGAGATTGACCTGCGCGCCCTGGTCTCGCGCCATGCGGGCCAGGGCCACGCCCATCTTGCCGCTGGCGCGATTGCCCATAAAGCGCACTGGATCCACCCACTCGCGCGTGCCGCCGGAAGTGATCGTGATGCGCAGGCCCGAAAGCGGCCCGGTTCGGCCCAGCACCATGCGGGCGTGTTCCTGAATGACGGCCGGTTCAGTCATCCGGCCCCGACCGATCTTGCCTGACGCCAACCGCCCGGCTTCTGGCCCCACCACCGTTGCGCCGCGCCCGACCAGCAGTTGCAAATTCGCCTGCGTGGCGGGATGCTCCCACATGTTCGACTCCATGGCCGGGGCGATGAGCAAGGGGGCGCGCGTGCTCAGCGCCGTGGCTGTAATCGGGCCATCCGCCATACCCTGCGCCAACCGCGCCAGCGTGTGGGCTGTGAGCGGGGCGATGATGAAGAGATCAGCTTCGTGCGCCAACGTCACATGCCCGATCTTGTCACCCTGATAAAGTTGCCAGAGGTCGGTGATGGGCGGGCGTCCGCTCATCGCCCCGAAAGTCAGGGGCTGAACGAACTTCTGGGCGGAGCGAGTCATCAACACCTGCACATTCGCCCTGGCCTGCACCAATTTCGAGCACAATTCCACGGCTTTGTACACGGCGATGCCGCCCGTAACGCCCAAAAGGATTTTTTTTTCGGCGAGAATATTGACGGTGTTCATAGGAGCGAGGGATGGGTGAAGCGGAGCACGCACCACGGCATGACGCGCTACGCACTGCGTTTTACGCCTTAATCCTTTCGTAAACGATACGCAACCCTTCGAGCGTGAGATCTGGCTCGTAATGGTCGACGACATCGGAAAGGGAGAGGGCCAGCGGAGCCAGGCCTCCTGTTGCGATCACCGGGGCGAGCGGGTCGGGCAGCGCAGCCTGGATGCGCGCCAACATGCCTTCGATCAAGCTGACATAACCCAGAACGATGCCCGAGCGCATGGCGCTGGCCGTGTCATCCCCGATGGGGTGAGGCGGAACCTCCAGATCGATGCGGGGAAGCAGGGCTGTGCCATGCACCAGCGCATCGGCGGATGTCTGAAATCCCGGAGCGATAGCGCCGCCGATGAAGGCGCCACTGGCGTCAACGACATCGAATTTTGTGGCGGTGCCCAGATCCAGCGTGATGCAGGGGGCGCCGTAACTGGCGCGGGCGGCGATGGCGTTGAGCAGTCGATCCACACCCACCCTGGATGGCTCCTTGACGCGGATTTCAAGGCCCAAATCGAGACCGACATGCACCAAAAGCGGTTCTGCGTTGAGCCAGTCTCGGCAGAAACGCACAAGCGCACTGGTGACCGGCGGAACCACGGACCCGACCACCACGGCATCGATCTGTTGCGTTAACTCGATGCCGTCGGTGGCAGCCAGGGTGTGGAACAGGGCCCGATACTCATCTGCACTGCGATTTGCGTTTGTGCTGATGCGCCATCGTCTGTAGAGTGCGCCTCCACTGAACAAACCGGCGACAATATTGGTGTTGCCGACGTCAATAGCCAGAAGCATGGGGTGATGGTGCTGCAGGGGTGGGTGATGCTCGGGTAAGGGGGTTGATGCTATTGTACAGGAGAGTGGGGTTGCGGAGCAAGGTTGGGGTTGAGGCCAGAGCAAGATCAAAGATTAAGGATCAAAGATTGAAGATTGGTGTGCGGATGGTTACTGGAATCATTAATCTTTGATCTTTAATCCTCGCTCACTCCGTTTTGCCGTATGCAGATTGACCGAATCGCTTTCAGTCAATATAATGGCGGCAAATACGAATCACCCAATCCGCCCCCTGCTCCCTGCCACTAAATGAGCATTTCACAATCCGCAATCCACAATCCGCAATTCCCTGCCTGGCGTCTTCTCATCACCGAGCCTGCTTCCGGGGCCCGGAACATGGCTGTGGACGAGGCCATCGCCACGCTTTCCGCCTTTGGTGAAAGCCCGCCCACCCTGCGTTTTTACCAGTGGCGACCCGGAACCGTGTCTCTGGGAAGGCATCAACCCCTGGCCGATGTCGATCTGACTCGCATCGCACAGCAGGGATATGATGTCGTGCGCCGCGCCACCGGCGGCCGCGCCATCCTCCATATCGACGAACTCACCTACAGCATCGCCGGTCCGCAAACCGAGCCCCGATTCAACGGCGCTATTCTCGACAGCTACAACCGTCTCAGCGAAGGCCTGCTGCTCGGCTTGCAGCGCCTGGGTGTGGACGCCGTCAAAGCGCCCGCGGGCAATCGTTCCGGCTCCGACGCCGGGCCCGTTTGTTTCGAGGTCCCCAGCGCCTACGAGATCGTGGTGGCGGGCCGCAAGCTGATCGGTTCGGCCCAGAGTCGGCGGGCGGGCTATGTTTTGCAGCACGGCTCGCTGCCGCTGCGCGGCGACATCGCCCGCCTGGTGGATGTGTTGGCTGTGACGGACGAAGGAGAACGGACGACGTTGCGCAGAGCGCTGCTGGGACGCGCGACAACGGTGGAGCAAGCGTTGGGGCGTCATGTCAGTTTCTGGGAGGCGGCCACGGTGCTGGTTGACGGTTTCACCTCGGCGCTGAACATCGATCTGGAAGAGGGTGAGCTAAGCCCGACCGAAGCTACGCTTGTCGCTGAGTTAGAGGCCGAAAAGTATGGCAGCGCTGACTGGCTTGAGCGAATTTGACATCTGGCCGCAAGCATGATGCAATCTAGACGATGGTCATCGGTACTGCACTCATCGAACTTGACATTCCCGCTAGCGCTTCGCTCAAAGACAAGCGCCGCGTGGTTCGTTCCGTGATCGCCCGCTTGCGTCGGGATTACAATTTTTCTGTGGCCGAAGTTGACGCCCTGGATCAGTGGCAGCGCGCCGTGATCGGCATCAGCGCCGTGTCGAATGATGCGCGCTACACACATGGTTTGTTAGAAAAGGCCATAGCGGCATTGGCCGAATGGCGGTTGGATTGTGTCATCGCCGGTTATCAGATCGAGATTTGGTAAAAGCAGTTCTCGTTTCTGGTAGCTGGTTTCATCTTTAACCCGACAACTATACTCACCCCACAAAAGGAGTCAATTGATGAAGGACGTACACCAATTTGGAGCCGTAGCCAGTATCTACGGACTCGAGAACCACGGGCTCAGAAACCTCTGGGCCGCCTGGTGGAACTTGCCCACGCCCGCTCTTTACGACACAGCCGTGCGGAACCGCGAGGGCGTGATGGTTCATCTCGGTCCGCTAGCTGTACGCACAGGTCAGCACACCGGGCGTTCGCCCAACGACCGTTTTATCGCCCGGGAGCCCTCTTCGGAAGATAAAATCTGGTGGGGTGACATCAATCGGCCGGTCACCTGCGAGCAGTTCGCCAAATTGAAAGAGGACATGCTCACCTATCTGGAAGGCCGGCAAGTTTTCATCCAGGACGCCTACGCCGGCGCTGATCCGGAATATCGCTTGCCAGTACGGATTATCACGGAGACGGCTTGGGCCAATCTTTTCGCCCGCAATATGTTCATCCAGGAGCATGATCGCGAGAAGCTGCGGCGACACATTCCTGAGTTCACTGTGCTCTGCGTGCCCAGTTTCACGGCCACGCCCGAATTGCATGGCACCAACTCGCAGGCGTTCGTGATCATCAACTTCGCTCAGCGTATGGTGATCATCGGCGGCACGTCTTATGGCGGCGAGATCAAGAAGTCCATTTTCTCGGTGATGAACTACCTGATGCCGCAGCGGGGCGTTCTGCCCATGCATTGCTCGGCCAACATCGGCCCGGATGGTGGCACAGCCCTGTTTTTCGGCCTTTCCGGCACAGGCAAAACCACCCTCAGCGCCGATTCCAGCCGCACGTTGATCGGTGATGATGAGCATGGTTGGAGCGCCAAAGGCGTTTTCAACTTCGAGGGCGGCTGCTACGCCAAGGTAATTCGTCTGTCACCGGAAGCGGAGCCGGAGATCTACGAGACCACCCGCCGTTTTGGCACCATTCTCGAAAATGTCGCTTACAATGCGCATACCCGGCGGATTGATCTCGATGATGATCATTTCACCGAAAACACGCGCGCATCCTACCCCATCAGCCATATCCCCAACGCGACGCGGGATGGGATGGGTGGGCATCCCCAGAACGTCATCTTCCTCACCGCCGACGCCTTCGGCGTG
>DUEF01000361.1 GCA_011176555.1 Caldilineae bacterium | reverse complement strand
GTTCACCAGCGTCTTTGGCCGGGGTTCGCCCCCTTCCTACATCGATCTGGGTAACTTTGTGCAGTTGCTGAAGCGGGAAACGCGCAGCAGCGCCGTGACCCGAGCCGCCGATCAGGTACTGGCCGCTTTGAATGCAAGTATTGTCGCCGAGCGGCACGGGAGCAAGAAATCGGGGGCCACGGGCATGTCGATTTACTTCCCCAATTCTCGCCTGTTCCAGCATCCCGCCGCGGGGCCGCAATCCTACACCACCGTGGCCAACCGCTTCGCCGCGGATTCATTGTGGGACGACTTCCTCACCTACCACTACACCGGTCGTCAATTCGATCCCGCGCTCGGAACCATCAGTGCGCCTGGAAAAGATACGCCTGTCGCCGCACCTGGCGCAGGCCAGATCATGGTGAGCGCCATCAAGCTCTCGGATGATGTCGCCGCACCGGGCGAGCCCATCCACGTCAGCGCCGACATCGATGGCGAAAACATCGGCTACATCCTCTTCTTCACTGGCTATCTGGATGAAGCCTCCAACTCGATTTTTGTGGCGGACATGGATTATCTGGAGAGCGCCGACACCCGTGAGGTCGATGGCGTCTACTATCCCGATTGGGGCGAGGGCGCTTTCGAGCTGGAATTCGAGTGGGAGCCGTTGATGTACGGCATCGATGATGGCCGGGGAGCAGAGTTGGCCCTTTTCAAGCCGGAAACGTACGGCGCCGCGCCCGAAAACGCCGTGTACACGGTCGATGGCGTGTACACGTACGCGGATGGCGGCGAGACGCGCAGCGCCCGCCTCTATTTCAGCGATGGCGAATTGCAGCAAGTCTTCAGTTTCTCCGGCGACGGCGCAACTGGCGCACCCCGCGAGATCGTGACTTCGCCTGGCGATACGTTTACGATCCTGGAACAATGGATGGACATGGACAGCAGCGGGCGGGTGAGCGGCATCGCCATGCAGGATGGCGGCACAGTCGCCTTCGGCGACCAACCGCTGGCCTGGGTCGAACTGGACGCCGCGCCCGGCCAGTACATCATCGGCTTCATCGTCCAGGATCTGGATGGCAATTCCTATCCGGTGTATGAAAAAGTGACAGTGCGGTAACAAGGAACTCTCTACCGGACATTTTCTGGAAGTGTCATTCTGAGTGGGTTTTCGGAGCTAACCCGCATTGAAAGAAAGACAAGGTTTTTACCGAAACATGCCTGTCAAGCGGTCGATTCCAGCGAAGAATCTCTGCGTTGATGTACCGAGAGACCCTTCGCTAGCATTTCGAACTTGATCGAGTGATATGCTCGACCCGCTCAGGGTGACACGATGAAGAGATGTCCAGTAGCAAAGCATGGAAAATAAAGCATGGTTCAGTACATGACCAAACGCCTCATCCTCGTCGCCGGCAACATTGGCGCCGGTAAAACATCACTCACCGAACGCATTGGCGCACGGCTGGGGTGGGAAACCAGCTTCGAATCGGTGGCCGACAATCCCTACCTGCCCGATTTTTACGCGGACATGAAGCAGTGGTCCTTCCACCTGCAGATCTTTTTTCTCGGCCATCGTGCGCAGCAACACCTGACGCTGGCCAACAGCCCCCAATCAGCCATCGCCGACCGCAGCATTTACGAGGATGCCCACATCTTCGCCCGCAGCCTGCACCAGATGGGTAATCTCAGCGAGCGCGACTACCTGGCTTATCGCCGCCTGTACGAACTCGTTGTGGCCGGTCTTCCTCGACCCGATCTCCTGCTCTATCTCAACGCGCCTGTCCCCGTCCTGCTGGAGCGGATCAACAACCGCGGCCGCGACATCGAAAGCGGCATCTCGGCCGAGTATCTGACGCTGCTGGAATCGTATTACGACGACTGGATGCAGGCCTTCGATCTGTGCCCGGTGCTCACCATTCGCTCACAAGACCTCGATTTCGTGCACAAACCCCAGCATCTGGACATCGTCATCGACCGGATCGAGACGATGCTGGCCGGGCGAGAGGACATGGTTTTTCCTCTGAATAACCACTAACGCCACCCGCAAACGCTCCCCTTGTCGTAATCCGGCGGTCATGCTACGATTCTGGCATGGACGAGGGGCATTTATCGGCTTTCGCACCCACTCTTTCCCTGCCGCCTGGCGACGACGCCTCGATGGCCGAGCAGGTAGGGGCCCCCTTTGCCATTCCGGTGTTGGCGTCGATCCTGGAACACTGGCCCCCGGGTGCTGTGGCCTCCATTTTCTGCCCGAACACCAGCGCTTGCGCGACGCCCGACCGCTATGCCCTCGCGGTAGATCCCGACCCTCTCTCGCTGCTGTCCCTGGCTGTGCAGATGACAGGGCCGGGGCCCGATGCAATCGCTGCCGCCTTCACCCAACTCCTCGACGCCAACTATCGAGGAAGACCCTGGGGACAGGTTTTGCAGGATCTGTATCTTACCTCGTGTCCCGCCTGCTGGCGCCCGGCCCGGATTGTAGCCTACCACTGGCATGGATACCCCCCAACGCTCGATAGCCGTGCTGTCCGCTGCGAGCATTGCGGTTTCGCTGGCGACACCGCTGTGGAGCCCGCCGACCGGATGGCCGCAGCCGAGACCAAACCGGGCCGCTCGCTGCATTGGCAGATGATGGCGCGGGTGACGCCGCCACAACATGAACTCAGAGAAAAAACGGAACACGCCCTGCGATTCTACACACCCCGCGCACTGTGGGCGCTCTGGCAATCGCTGCGCATCCTGGCCGACTTCTCGTTGCCGGTAGATCAGCGACGAGCGCTGCAATGGGTGCTGGCCGAGGCGTTGTGGCGCGGCAGCAACGTGGCCACTCAGCCAGATCTGCTCTGGCAAGCCTCGCTGCGCCGTCCCTATCGTTTCGAGGAGCGCAATTTGTGGGAGGTGTTGCACGAAGCCCTGGCGTATGTTCAGGCCCGGTCGGGACGCCTGCCTCGGAGCTTGATCACGCGCTCGGAGATGGAACAAAAGGTCGGGCCAGGATCGGTGTTTTTGGGGCAACGCTGGCCCGACGCAAAAACACCGCATCCTGGCCCCGACCAGATGGCTCTGGCCCTGCTGGCTGTCCCTGCGCCCCTGCCGTTGTACTGGCTCCTGCGTTTTGTCTGGAGCGGATGGCTCTTTGGCCGCGGCGCAGCAGCCCGGCTGCAATCTCACCTCGAACTGCGACCGGGTGGCGGCGAGGCCCTGGAAACCATGCTGCACGACGCATCTAAAGCACTCAGCGCTCGACTCCTCCCACAGGGCAAGCTCATCGCCCAGTGGCGTTGGCGCGGCGAAGCCGATCACTCGGCAGCGGTGCTGGCCAGCTTGCCCAACTTCACCGGCGAACTGCGCGTCGCCGCTGCTGGCGAACGGGAATGGGTGGCGTTGGCTGTGTCCGCTGCCAGTGCATCCACCGCAGCGAGCGAACGCAGAAACCTGCGCAAAGTCGGGAGCGCAACCATGCGGGAAGTGATCCGCCGCAGGGGAGAGCCTGTTCGCCGCGAACGCCTGCAACCTCACATCCTCGCCGCCTGGCGCCGCCTGGGCGACTTGCCCCCACCGGCCACGCGTCAATCCCACCTGGAGGCTTTGCTCGACCCCCGTACATCGCCGCGCGCCATGGTGATATGGGATAGGTCGGGCGAGTCCTGGAATTCGGGTCAGACGCCCTGGTGGTGGTTGCAGGAGCCGCCTGCCGACTGGCGGCCAGCCAGCGATCTGGCCGAGTTGCGCCTGGTACAGCTCCTGACCGCCTCCTCTTTCCCCACCACGGACGCCCTGGCCTGGCAATTGACCCTGGCCCTACCCGCCGATCTGCCGCCCGACCGTCCCTGGATCGACGCCCTGATCCAATCCTACTGCCACCCGACCGACGATGGCCTGGCCCTGCGCCTGCAAGATGATCCCGGCCGGCGGAGAAAAGAGTTGGCCGCGCTGACGGGAGCGCTGGTGCAGGTGGGGTTGGCGTTGGGTTTCGAGGCGGCCGATTGGTCGCAAGATGACTTGCGGGTGGTGGAATGGCTGCAAGGGGGACGGCGGCGAGCCAGTTTCTTACTCACTGCCACCACTGCGCTGACGCCGCGGCTGTGGCGCAGCCGGGAGCCTTTGCCGGGGTTGCAACGTTTTTTGGTGTTGCCAGGCGGGCGGGCGGGTCTGGTGCAATGGCGGGCCGATCATCAGCCGTTGTGGGCCAGCGCCG
The DNA here is from genome assembly GCA_011176555.1 of Caldilineae bacterium. GTDB lineage: Bacteria > Chloroflexota > Anaerolineae > J102 > J102 > DUEF01. The sequence goes on along the minus strand of DUEF01000361.1, from coordinate 47 downwards.
TTGCCAGCGGTGGCTGGACTTTCGTCAAATTCCGGCATCTGCGCGAG
>DUEF01000360.1 GCA_011176555.1 Caldilineae bacterium | reverse complement strand
CTGCCGCGCCATCGCCGCCGAAACCGGCGCCCGCCTCACCATCACCGCCGATGTGGCCGAGGGCGTGAAGGGCGCTGATTTCCTTTACACCGACGTGTGGGTCTCCATGGGCGAACCCGACTCCGTGTGGGCGGAACGCATCGAACAGTTGCTGCCCTACCAGGTCAATGCCAAAGCGATGGAGATGACCGGCAATCCCCATGTCAAATTCATGCACTGCCTGCCCGCCTTCCACAACACCGATACGAAGGTGGGTGAGGAGATCTACGAAAAATTCGGCATCGAGGCTATGGAAGTGACCGACGAGGTCTTCGAATCCGAGGCCTCCATCGTTTTCGACGAAGCCGAAAACCGCCTGCACACCATCAAGGCCGTCATGGTGGCGACGCTGGGAGATTAGGTGCTGGGTATTCAGTATTGGGTATTGTCGTTTGCGTGTGGCAATACCCAATATCAACTACCCAATATCCGATCTCTTTACCAATCATCCGCACAAGAATCAAGGAGATAGAAAAATGTCTGAAGGTTTTGGCGTACATTCTGAAGTAGGCAAGTTGCGCAAAGTCATCGTCCATCGTCCCGGTCTGGAAATGAGACGGTTGACGCCTGCCAATTGTCAGGAATTGCTGTTCGATGACGTCATCTGGGCGAGAAAAGCCCGACAAGAGCACGATGCCTTCGTCGACTTGATGCGTTATGAATTCGGCGTCACAGTTTATCGCGTCCACGAATTGCTGAAAGACGTTGTGGACGATCCCGCAGGCCGGGCCTACATCCTCGACCGCCGCGTCACCCCGGACAAGGTGGGGCATGGCGGAGCCTCCACCCTGCGGGCCTGGATGGATGAGATGGAATCAGTCAAGCTGGTTAGCCACCTCATCGGCGGCGTGACCGTGGCCGAACTGCCCCAGGAGATCAAAAGCTTGGCTTCCAAGGTGATGGCCGGCGTCGATTTCATCATCAATCCTCTGCCCAATCAATTGTTCACCCGCGACAGTTCCTGCTGGATTTACGATGGCCTCACCGTCAACCCCATGTACTGGCCGGCGCGGCGGGAGGAATCGATCCACATGGCCGCGATCTACAAATTCCATCCCGAGTTCAAAGGCGGAGATTTCGATATCTGGTGGGGCGATCCCCCCGAGCAGTATCGCGCTTACGCCACGCTGGAGGGCGGGGATGTCATGCCCGTGGGCAAAGGCGTCGTCCTCATCGGCATGGGCGAGCGCACCACCTATCAGGCCGTGAGTCAGGTGGCTGCGGCCCTGTTCGCCAAGAACGCAGCCAAGCGCGTCATCGCCGCCAAGATGCCGCCCGACCGCGCCAGCATGCACCTCGACACCATTTTCACCTTCTGCGACGTGGATTTGGTCACGATTTTCGAGAAAGTAGTGAACCAGATCCAACCCATCAGCTACTATCCGGGCGACAAGGAAGGCGAAACGGATGTGGTGATCGAGGAGAAGGGCTGGCTGGATGTGGTGGCCGAAGCCCTGGACCTGAAGGAACTGCGCGTGGTTCCCACCGGCGGCGACGAATTCCAGCAGGAGCGGGAGCAGTGGGACGACGGCAACAATGTCGTGGCCCTGCAGCCGGGCATCGTCGTCGCCTACAACCGCAACGAATGGACCAACGCCCGGCTGCGCAAGGCCGGCGTCACGGTGCTGGAAATCGACGGCTCGGAGCTGGGCCGGGGACGCGGGGGCGGCCATTGCATGACCTGCCCTGTCTGGCGCGATCCGGTCTTTTGAGTAAACCAAAGTGCGACGCATCGGGAACGGGCGTCGCACTTTTCTTTAACGCCCCAAATGAGGACACCTCATGGCTGAGAAACAAGAGAAAGAACGGTTCATCAAGCCGCCAAGCATGACTGATGCATTGATCCCGATTATCACTCTGCTCATCCTGCTGGTGGGAGCGGTGTACCTTTACAGAGGGGATGCCACAGGCGGCCCCTTCCAGATCGCGTTGATTCTGGCCAGCATTGTGGCCGGGTTGGTGGCCCATAAAAACGGCTTTTCCTACGAAGAGGTGAGCAAGTCCGCGATCAACGGCGTCTCCATCGCCATGGGGGCCATCTTCATCCTGCTGGCCGTGGGCTCCCTTATCGGCGTCTGGAGCATGTCCGGCACCATCGCCACCATGGTCTACTACGGGATCCAATTCCTGAATCCCCACTGGTTCTATCTGGCCTCCGTGATCATCTGTGCGCTGGTGGCCTTGGGCATCGGCAGCGCCTGGACAGTGGCCGGCACGTTGGGCGTCGGACTCGTGGGCATCGCCATCGCCATCGGCGCCGATCCCGCCATCACCGCGGGCGCCGTCATTTCCGGCTCTTATTTTGGCGACAAGATGTCTCCGCTGTCGGAGACCACCAATCTCACGCCCGCCGTGGCCGGCACCGACCTCATCACCCACATCAAGGCGATGATGGCCACCACGGTGCCGTCCATTCTTATAACGATGGTCATCTATGCGGTCATCGGTCTGCGAGCGAACATCGAATCCGCCATCGATCTGACTGTGGCCCTGGATGCTATCTCCAGCGTCTATCGAATCAGCTTGTGGACGTTGTTACCATTGCTGCTGGTGGTGGTCCTGGCCTTCAGACGATTTCCGCCCACCGCCTCCATTATCGCCGGCGCGCTGCTTGGCGGGCTCATCGCCATCATCTTTCAACCGCAAGTGGTGCTTAACTTCGTCAACGAGCCCGAATTGAGCACGCCCTGGGCCATGATCAAGGGCATCTGGTCGTCCATGGCCAGCGGTTTTGCTATCGATACGGGCTATCCCGCCCTGGATATGCTGTTCTCTCGCGGCGGCATGTCCAGCATGTTGACCACAGTCTGGTTGATCATCTCGGCCATGGGTTTCGGCGGCGTCATGGAACACTCGGGCATGCTGGCCAGACTGATTCAGCCTCTGATCAAACGGGCCAAGCATGATCGCTCCCTATTGATTTACACCGGATTGACCGCCATTGGCATCAATGTTGTCGCCGCCGACCAGTACATGGCCATCGTCCTCACCGGCAATATGTACCGGGGCGTTTACAAACAACGAGGCATTGCCCCGCAGACCCTCTCTCGCCAGATCGAGGACACAGCCACGGTCACATCGCCCCTGGTGCCCTGGAACAGTTGCGGCGCCTACATGTCGGCGACGCTGGGTATCGCCACGGTCGCCTATTTCCCCTTCACCTTCTTCAATCTCATCAATCCCCTGCTTTCCTTCGTCTACGCTTTGGTTGGTTTCCGTATCCAACACGTGGAAGAGCCGCATGAAGTCTATGGAGAAGTTCCCCGAGGTAAGCGGCTCCATGGCGTGGGCGGGCACAGCATCGATGAGATGGCGCCCACGGAAGTGGTGGAGGATATCGTCCACGAAGTGAAGGAAGAGGCCCCTCCTGTGGGAGTATGACGCTCGCACTGAGGGGCTTCCGCAAGGTAAATCACGGCTCTTCCGTGGTGCGTATTGCGTGGCGGCATCCCACCGGAACACGTAACACGAGTCCCAAGACAACCCCACGATATCCAGAAGAGCCTAAATCATTTCAAAACCGATGATCAAGGAGATCGAAATGTCAAAAAAGGAACATCACGAACATCAAGAGGGCGGCAAGCCCAAGAAGATGAAGCGCAAGGCGTACGAGCGCGAACTGGCCAGGCTGGAGGTGGAGTTGGTCAAGCTCCAAGGTTGGATCAAGGCCAAGGGCCTGAAGGTCGCCGTGCTCTTCGAGGGACGCGACACAGCCGGCAAGGGCGGCGTGATCAAGCGCATCACCTACCGTCTCAGTCCCCGCGTCGTCCGCGTCGTAGCCCTGCCTGCCCCGACAGAACGGGAGAAGTCCCAGTGGTACTTCCAACGCTATGTGCCCCACCTGCCCTCAGCAGGCGAAATGGTTCTATTCGACCGCAGTTGGTATAACCGGGCCGGGGTGGAACGGGTGATGGGCTTCTGCACCGACGATCAGTTGGCCGAGTTCTTCGCCACAGTCAACGGCTTCGAGCTGGCACTGGTTCGGTCCGGCACCATCCTCATCAAGTACTGGTTGGATATCAATGAAGACACCCAAGACGCACGCTTTGAGCAACGCCTGCATGATCCCCGTAAGCGCTGGAAGCTCAGCCCGATGGACCTGGCAGCCCGTTCTCGCTGGGTGGATTACTCCCTAGCGCGTGATGCCATGCTGATGCAGACCAGCACCGTGCATGCCCCCTGGTATCTTGTCGATGCCAACATCAAGCGGCATGCCCGCCTCAACGTCATCACGCACCTGCTCAGCATGATCCCCTATGAAGACCTGACACCCGAGCCGCTGGAACTGCCACCCCGCCAGGACACTGGCGACTACAAAGCGCCTGATCTATCGGCATACGACTGGGTGCCAGCCGTCTATCCCCGATCCGCCAAAGGAGGCATCAGACAATGATCAAATCTATGCGACGCGTCTTCGGCGTTTATAAGCTGTATCGGGCCCGGTTGGTGATCTCTCAGGTGCTGGTGCTGATTGCGGCGACATCCACCATCGCCTTCGCCACCCTCAACGCCCGCCTCATCAACGACGGCATCGAGGCCGCGAATATCGAGGTTCTGTTGGACACGGGCCTGGTGATGTTCCTGCTGGCCATCGTCTCGGGCCTCTGCCTGGCCGGGGCCGCCTACATCGCGGTCTTTTTCTCGCAGGGCGCGGGCTACCTGGTGCGCACCCTGCTTTACCACAAACTCCAATCCTTCTCCTTCCCCAACTTCGACCGCTTCCCCACCAGCGCGCTGATGGTGCGCCTGAACGCGGATATCATCAACATCCAGAACGCGGTGCTCTACACCACCATATTGGGGCTGTACGCACCCTTCATGCTCATCATCGCCTTCGCGCTCACCCTGATGAGGACGCCCAGCCTGGTATGGATCCTGGTGGTGATGACAGTGGTGGTGCTGGGGCTGCAGGGGCTCCTGGTGTCGCAGATATTCAAGGCCTATGAGGACCGGCAACAGCGCCTGGATGCCCTCAACCAGACCATGCAGGAGTATCTGGCCGGCATCCGGGTGGTGAAAGCGTTCGTGCGGGAGGACTACGAGGTGGAACGCTTCGACAAGCGAGCCAACGCCCTGCGCCAACCCGCGTACAAGGCAGCGTTCCGGGTGGCGTTTCTCACCCCGGCCATGACCGGCATCACCCAGATCTCCATCGCCACAGCCATCTGGATTGGCGGCGAGCAGGTGCTGGCGGGAACGGGCATGAACGTGGGTGATCTCATCGCCTTCACCCAATACCTGGCCCTCACCGTCGCCCCCCTGGCCATCATGGCTGTGGTGCTGCCCTTCCTCATGCGCGGCGACACCTCCGCCGAGCGGGTGTTCCAGGTCTACGACGACGAGGCCCTGGTCAAGGATCGGGAGGAGGCCAAGCCCCTCGATCCGGAGCAAGTGAAGGGCCGCATCGTCTTCGAGAACGTGTCCTTCGCCTTTCGCAAGGCCAACGGCGAGCAGGGCCCGCCCGTGCTGAAGAACATCAACCTGACCATCGAGCCGGGACAGCAGGTGGGCTTCCTGGGCCCGACCGGCTCGGGCAAGACCGCCCTGATCAATCTCATCCCCCGCTTCTACGACGTGACCGAGGGACGCATCACCATCGACGGCGTGGATGTACGTGACGTCCCTCAGGACAACCTGCGGGAGATCGTGGGACTGGCCCTGCAGGAGGCCCTGCTCTTCCAGGGCGACATCCGCTTCAACCTCAAGTTCGGCAATCCCGAAGCCGAGGACGATGTGATGTTTGACGCGGCCAAAGCGGCTGACTCCTACGATTTCGTGATGAACATCCCCCAACAATGGGAGGCGCCAGTGTCGCAGCGGGGCTACAACTTCTCGGGCGGACAGCGCCAGCGCCTGGCCATCGCCCGCACCCTGACCAACCAGCCCAAGATCCTCATTCTGGATGACAGCACCAGCGCCCTGGACGCCTCGACCGAAGGTCGGGTGCAGGAGGCCATCCCCAAATACACCGACAACGCCACGATGATCTATGTGGCCCAGCGCATCAGCGCCGTTATCGATCTGGATCGAATCTACCTGCTGGACCAAGGGGAGATCGTGGCCGAGGGCGCGCACGAGGAGCTCATGCAGAGCAGCCCGCTTTATCAGCAGATCTATGAATCCCAGCTCGGCAAGGGCGTGACCGCCGGCATCGACCTGGAGGTGACAGCATGACTGCAGCGACCGCAACCACTACAAAGCAATGGAAAAAACAGGAAGACAAAGTGACGGAAGAGCACGCGCAGGTTATTCACAAGCCCGATGACACCACGCAGGTGCTGAAGCGGCTACTGACCTACATGACAGCCGACGAGGCCAAAGGCAAGTTCACCGTGGCCATGATTCTGCGGGTGTTGGCGCTGTTCGGGCTCTCCATCCTGCCCGGTTTCACCGGCAAAGCCATCGACGTCATCACCGTCAACGGCGCGGAGAGCGAGCTACAGAAATGGGTGTTCCTGGCGCTGGCCGCGGGCGCCCTCTACCTGCTGCTGAGCCTGGGGGCCGACCGTCTGTTTGCCGATCTCGCCACCCGGGCCTCCTACAAGCTGCAGAAGCACCTCTTCTCGCACATGCAGCTTTTGTCCCTCTCCTTCTTCGACCGGCATGGCCGGGGCGAACTGATGAGCCGTCTCACCAACGATTCCGAGGTCATCGCTCTGTTCTACGAGAGCGTGGTCATTCAGATCATCCGGGCGCTGGTGCAGATCGTGCTGGCCTTCGCGGTGATGCTGTTCATCGACTGGCGCCTGATGATCGTGGCCAGCCTGATCGTGCCCGCCATGCTCATCGTCATGTACATCTCCAACCGCATCGCCGGGCCCGCCTTCGCCAAGTTGCAGCAGGACCTGAGCGATCTCAGCGGCTTTCAGGAGGAATCCCTGTCGGGGATGAAGGTCATCATCAGCAACCGGCGACAGGATTGGGCCGACGAGAAGCACACCCACATGGCCGCCACCGTCTTCGATGTGGGCAGCAAGGCCTTCTTCACCTCGCTGCTGCAATACCCCCTCACGCAATCCTTCACCTACATGGGCATCGTCACCGTGCTGGTGGTGGGCGGGCTCATGGTGATGAGCGACAATATCGCCCTGGGCACGGTCATCGCCTTCAGCGGCTACGTGGGCCTGCTGGCCAAGCCGGTCTCCACCATCTCCAACCTGATGGGGACCGCGTTCAACGGCATCGCCGGCGGTCGCCGGGTCTTCAGCATCATCGACGCGGAGCCGGAGATCGTGGACGATCCCGACGCCACCGACTATGAATTCAAGGGTGGGCACATCGTCCTCAAGGATGTGGACTTCAGCTACATCCCCGGCCGCAAGATCCTGCGCCACAACACCTTCGAGGTCCAGCCGGGCGAGAGTGTGGGCATCTGCGGGCCCACGGGCGCGGGCAAGAGCACGCTCATCAACATCCTCACCCGCTACTACGACATCGACAGCGGCACCATCCTGATCGACGGTCAGGACTTGAAGAAGCTGACCCGCGACAGCCTGCGCACACAGATCGGCGTGGTGCTGCAGGAGGCCTTCCTCTTCTCCGACACGGTGATGAACAACCTGAAGTACGCCCGCAAAGGCGCGACCGCTGAGGAGTGCATCGCCGCGGCCAAGAAGGCCAACGCCCACGACTTCATCATGCGCCTGCCCCAGGGCTACGATACGGTGCTCACCGAGCGGGGCGCCAGCCTCAGCCAGGGCCAGCGGCAGATGATCACCATCGCCCGGGCCATGGTGGCCGATCCCAAGCTCCTCATCCTGGACGAGGCCACCAGCAACGTGGACACCCGCACCGAAAAGCTCATTCAGGAGGCGCTGGGCAAGCTGATGGAGGGCAAGACCAGCTTCTCCATCGCCCACCGTCTGGCCACCATCCGCGGCTCCTCGTGGATCATGGTCATGAACGGCGGCGTGATCGTGGAGATGGGGCCGCACGACGAGCTGATGGCCAAGAAGGGCTTCTACTACGCCCTTTACATGAGCCAGTTCAAGGGCAAGGCCCCGGGTGGCTCAGAAGCAGCAAGTGTGGACTTCGTGAGTACGTAATAACCGACGACAGGCCGTATTTGTAAGCACGGAGATGGGAACACGGATTTTTGGTTTGATCCGTGTTTTCCCTATCCGTTCTTTCATGAAATTGAATTGAACTCTCTCAGAAAGAAACCGGACACCATGTCTCGTATACTAACCAGCACTCGTTATCTAATCATTGTTCCTATCATTGGTCTCGCCCTGGCTGCCGCTGCCTTCTTCGTTGTTGGTGGGTTCAACTTGATCAAATTGGTCGTTGAAGCGCTTCTTGCCTTAGTTGGCCTGGCTGAAGCGCATCATTCAGATATCCCCATCGAAGTTGAGATCATCGAATTTGTGCATACATTTCTGATCGGCACTGTGCTGTACATCACCGCAGTGGGCTTTTATCAACTTTTCATTCAGGAGATCAAATTCCCGGGCTGGCTGCGCATCGACAGCACTGAAGAATTGGAGACCAATCTCATCGGCGTTACGGTGGTAGTGCTGGCGGTCAACTTCATGGGAATTGCTTTCACGGGTGATCCAGGTCTCATGCAGGAGTATGGTATAGGCATCGCCCTGCCGATTGCCGCCCTGGCATTGTTTGTCGGGCTAAGGACATGGTCGACAAACCTGGTGAAGAAAAGCGAGTTCGAAGAAGAGAAATACGAAGAAAAGAAATCCTTGGACCAAAATGACTAACAACAGAGACACAATGGAAAAACCAAAAAGGCAGCGCAAAAGACCCGTCACGAGAATGATCAGTAACTTCCTGTTTCTAGATCTTTTGATGGATAAGAAAGCCCGTCCGGTTTTTGTTTATGTGGGCGTCATCATCGCTCTGGGGACGCTCCTCTATCATTGGTTAGAAGGATGGAACTACCTGGATTCCCTGTATTTCGTGGTCGTCACCCTGACGACAATTGGCTACGGAGATTTTTCCCCCACCACACCGCTTTCAAAATTTTTGACCATCTTCTACGGACTGAATGGCGTAGCCATCTTGCTCATTCTGTTTGACGAGATTCGGCGCGTACGTCTGCCCAGCAGAAGCCTGGAATCTCAGCCAGAACCATCCTCCGATTCCCAATAACGCCTGTCGCCTCACCGTAATTCGTATGCGGCGTGGCCACAGCCCAAAAACTTAGTTCATTATCCGAATTTACCGAACCGAACGTACAGCGCGCACACTTCAAGGAGTAAATCCCGTGCTAATTCTCAAAACCATTGGACGTGCACTCCTCGTCCTCATCGCCATCTTCGTCATCCTGCTCAGCGTCGCCGGCATCGGCGGGGCCTGGTATGCCAACCGCGTCATCACCGATGTCACTCTGCAAGTCTTTTCGGTGGTCCAAACCGGCGTGACGATCGCTGAAACAGGCGTGAATCAAGTCAACGGCCTGGTGAAGGACAGTCGCACGGAAGTGCAGCAAGCCGAAGACACAATCAAGGGCATCAGCGACAATTTACAGGAAAACAGCCCCGCTCTGGTCGCGCTCAACAATCGCCTGGAAACAAGGCTGGCGCCCGCGGTCGGCAAAATCGATGCCGCCATCGCCCCGGTGCGGGATGGCCTGGTCGCCATCAGCAGCATTGTGGAGTTTGCGAACTCAATCCCCTATGTTCAGGAACAGGCGCCAAATCTCGGCAAAGTGGAAGAGGTGCTGCAAAACGTAAATCAATTGGGAGCCGATGTCCGCCAACTCAACGACACGCTCGCGGCCTCGGTGGTCGAGGGCAAAAATGAACTGACGGAAGAATTGGCGGGCGTCCTCACAGACCTGACCACTCGTATCGACACCAGGTTGGGCGAGGTGCAGAGCGGGGTGGAAGAAGTGCTGGCCGAAATCAATGCACTCCAGGAAGATGTGCAGGCCTACCAATCACGCCTGTTGCTCATCTACAACCTGTCTACCCTGGCGTTGACGTTGCTGTTCCTCTGGCTGATTTACTCGCAAGTCGTGGTCATCCAACATCAATGGTTGGGATTCAAGAAGGACAAAATAGGTGCGGACGGAAAAAAACCGGCATTGGATTCCGGCGCTGTCGGGACGGCAGTGTTGGAGCCTGACGCTGAAACGGTTGCGGATCCGGAAACG
>DUEF01000036.1 GCA_011176555.1 Caldilineae bacterium | reverse complement strand
TGGGCAAAAGAACCGCCAAACGCATGATCGTGCAAGGCTTTTTCGAGGAAGTGCTCAACCGCGTGCCCGTGCCCGGCGTTCGGGCCAAGTTAGAGGCCGAGATAGCGCATCGGGTGGGGCTAGAATGATATTGGGTATTGGGTATTGGATATTGGCCAAATGACGGCAATCCATCAATACCCAATACCCAATACCCAGTACCCGCACCTGAGCCAACACTCAATCCCAACTCATCCATCATCCACCATGCCTTCCATCACTGAAATCCGCAACGACTTCCCGATCCTCCAACAAGAGATCCATGGGCATCCTCTGGCCTTTCTCGATAGCGCCGCCAGTTCGCAAAAACCGGTGCAAGTCATCGAGGCGATGGATCAGTACTATCGCACAACCCACGCCAACGTGCACCGGGGCGTGCACACGCTGAGCGAAAACGCCACCGCCGCTTACGAAAACGCGCGCTTGCGCCTGGCCCGCTTTCTCAACGCCGCCAGCCCCAGGGAGATCATCTTCACGCGCAACGCCACCGAGAGCCTGAATTTGGTGGCGTACAGTTGGGGACGGACCAATCTCAGTGCGGGCGATGAGGTGTTGATCACCGAGATGGAGCACCACTCCAACATCGTGCCCTGGCAGCTTGTGTGCGAGATGACCGGCGCCACCTTGCGCTTTGTGCCGATCACGTCGCGGGGCGAACTCGATTTCGAGGCGCTGGACGATTTGCTGACGGAACGCACCAAACTTTTCGCGTTCACGGCCATGTCCAATGTGCTGGGGACGATCAATCCCGTGGCGGAATTGGTGGAGCAGGCCCATGCAGTGGGAGCCATCGCCGTGGTGGATGGCGCGCAGAGCGTCCCGCACCTGGCGACCGATGTCCAGGCCCTCGATGCCGACTTTCTGGCGCTGTCTTCGCACAAGATGCTGGGCCCCACCGGCGTCGGCGCGCTCTACGGCAAACGGGCGCTGCTGGAAGCGATGCCCCCCTTCCTGGGCGGCGGCGACATGATCCGGGAAGTGAAGATGACGGGCAGCAGTTGGAACGACTTGCCCTACAAATTCGAGGCCGGCACGCCCGCCATCGCCGAAGTGATCGGCCTGGGAGCCGCTGTCGATTATCTGAACGACCTGGACATGGATTGGGTGGCGACGCATGAGCGCGAGATCACGACCTACGCCTGGGAGCAAATCCATCAGGTCGAGGGCGTGCGAGTGTTGGGACCTGGCCCCGACCGGCGAGGCGGACTCCTGGCTTTCGTCCTGGGTGACATCCATCCCCACGATGTGGCGGCCGTGCTGGACATGGAGGGCATCGCCGTGCGCGCCGGCCATCACTGCGCCCAGCCCATCCACGACCATTACGGCATCTCCGCCACCACCCGCGCCAGCTTCTACGTGTACAACACCAAAGCAGAAGTTGACAGGTTCGTGGCGGCGTTGTACAAAACGAAGGAGATTTTTGAATTCTGAAACCACCAACGCGCCCACAAACAATCGATCATCCAGAATAATAACTACTAACGTGCACTGTTTTTATCCGCAGATTTCACAGATTAGAAAGATTATTTTGGTTTTAATCTTAAAAAATCTGCGCAATCTGCGGATAAAACTTATACCGTCGCGTTGGATTTAGGTAGCACCATAGTAGTTACCCAGAATATGAAATAAGCCTATGGACGACCTCTACCGCGAAAATATCCTCGACCACTACCGCTATCCCCAGAACAAAGGCCATCTCGAAAACCCCGACATCCACTACCACGATGTCAATCCCTTCTGCGGTGACGAGATCACCATGGAATTGAAGCTCGACGGTGACCGCATCGTCGATGTGGCCTTCGACGGCAAAGGCTGCGCCATCAGCATGGCGTCCGCCTCCATGCTCACCGAAGAGATCAAAGGCATGACCCTTGACGAAGTCAAAGCGCTGGACAAGGACTTCATCCTGGATATGCTCGGCATCGAAATCGGCCCCGTGCGCCTGAAATGTGCGCTCCTCTCCCTGAAAGTGGTGAAAGCCGGCGTTTGGGGGCTGGAAGAGTGGCCGGAATAGTCAACAATCAACAGTCAACAACCAACGAAAAACAACATGCCCACCAAAGAACAAGTTCTCGAAGCCCTGACCGCGGTGGTCGATCCCGAAATCATGATCGACATCGTCAAACTGGGTCTTGTGTATGAAGTGAAGATCGACGAAGAAAAGAAATCCATCGATATCGATATGACCCTGACCAGCCCCGGCTGCCCGATGGGGCCGCAGATCCTGACGGATGCGTATCAGTCCGTCCAGCGCGCGTTCCCGGACGTGGAGGATGTGCAGGTCAATCTGGTGTGGGTTCCGTTCTGGAATCCGCAGATGATGAGTGAAGAAGCGAAGGAGGAGCTAGGATTCTTCTAGTTTTGGTTTCGTCATGGCCCAATCCTTGCAACAACTCCGCTATCCCGTCGCTCGCCACGAACCAGGGGCGCCAAGCCTGGTGGTGGAGCATGTCTCTATGCGCTTCAATGGCGTCACGGCGCTGGATGATATCTCCTTCGAGGTGAATACAGGCGAGCGCATCGCGGTGGTGGGACCCAATGGCGCCGGCAAGAGCACATTGTTCAACGTCATCTCCGGCGCTCTCCGTCCCTCGTCCGGACAGATTCACGTCTTCGGGCACGAGCCCGGCGGCCATATTTGCATCGGTTATGTGCCCCAACGTAATCGCATCGACTGGTCATTTCCCGTCACTGTCTCGGATGTGGTGATGATGGGGCGAGTGGGAAAGATTGGGTTGTTCAGATGGCCAAAACAGAAGGATTGGCAGGTGGTCGAATCAGCGCTGGCGCGTGTGGGGATGGAGGGATTGGCCCGCCGCCAAATCGGAGAGCTCTCTGGCGGGCAACAGCAACGGGTGTTCATCGCGCGCGCATTGGCGCAGGAGGCCGAACTTTTGCTCCTGGATGAACCGCTCACCGGGCTCGACACCCCCAGTCAGGAGGCCATTCTCGGCATTTTCGACAGTCTGAAGGCGGACGATATCACCATTCTTGTCGCCACCCACGATTTGGATCAGGCTTCAACGTATTTCGACCGCATGATGTTACTCAATCGACGCTTGATTGCCTTCGGCAAGGCGGATGAGGTGTATACGCCCGAGCATCTCGTTGCCACGTATGGCGGACACTTACATGTGTTGCCCGGCGGTAAGATGGAAGAAAAGCGATTGCTGGTGGCGGACACATGTTGCGGCGGGGGAGAACCCTAAAGACGATATGGTCACAAATGTTACAATGCCTCAACTGGGCGAATCGATCGTCGAAGGGACCATCAATCGTTGGTTGGTGCAGGAAGGCGACGAGATCGAACGCTTCGATCCCTTGCTGGAGGTTGCGACTGATAAGGTGGACACCGAAGTGCCCAGTCCCGCCGCGGGCGTTATCCTGTAAAGTTGTACACCACGGAAGGGGAGACCGTGGCCGTGGGAACGGTCATCGCCGCCATTGGGGAAGCAGGAGAATCGTCGCCCCGAGATAACTGGGGAGGGAGTGGCCGTCGCCGTGGCGTCTCCAGCGGTCGAGACACCGGCGAAAACGGTTGCGCCGGCGGCAGATCTTGGTTTCATCAGCCCGGTGGTGGCGCGCCTGGCCCTCGCGCATGACGTTGACTTGAAACAGGTGGTGGGGACCGGCTTAAAAGGTCGGATCAGAAAGAAGGATGTGCTGGCTTACATCGAACGGTCGGACGCAGAGACTGCTTCGTTACGGGACGACATCCAAACCGCTGCTGAAGAGGGACGACCTGCTTCCGGCGATCAGATCATCCCCCTGAGCCGTATGCGCCGGCTGATCGCCGAGCACATGGTGCAGTCCAAACGCACTTCACCGCATGTCACCACCGTGTTCGTCTGCGATTTGACGGCTGTGGTCAGACATCGTGACGCTCAGAAGGATGCGTTCGCTCAGAACGGGGCCAATCTCACTTTCACGCCCTATTTCGTCGCTGCCATTGTCAGCGCCCTCAAACAGCATCCTCTCGCCAACAGCGCCTGGTCGGATGACGGCATCGTGCTGAAACGGGCCATCCATGTGGGCATGGCCACTGCCATTGCCGATGGCCTGGTGGTCCCCGTCATCAAAAACGCTGACTCGCTCAACCTGCTGGGCTTGACCCGCGCGCTCAACGATCTCGCCCAGCGCGCCCGTGCAGGGCAGCTTGCTGCGGATGAATTGACGGGCGGGACTTTTACGCTGACCAATCATGGCGCGGGGGGCAGTCTTTTCGCTACGCCCATCATCAATCAGCCTCAAACCGGGATCCTGGGCGTAGGCAAGATCCACAAAACGCCTGTCGTCATTAGTCGGGGCCACCCTCTCCTCCCTGATGCCGGCGAGGTCATCGCCATTCGTCCCATCGCCTACCTCAGTTTCACCTTCGATCACCGCGTCCTGGATGGGGCAGCGGCGGATGCGTTTGTGGCCGCGGTGAAAGGCGTGTTAGAGGAGTGGGAGGGCTGACGGGCCGCCAATATGGCTGACCTGAATGAGCCGCACCGGCTTCAGAATTGTAGCCAGGGGCGAGCCGGCACAATTCGATATTCTAAGTTGCGCACCAATTTCTGCAGTTGTTCGTGCCAACGTCGCCAATCATCACTGTTCAACGCTTGTTGCACTGTTTCGATGTCCGGGGCGTATAACACCACCAAGCGCACAGGTTAATCGCCCCACAGGGTATGTAGCATTTCGCCAGGCTCTAGCCCTTGCTTTTGCATGCCCGGAAGCCACCGCTGAATCATGAAACGGCGATATTCCATTTCTCGATGCGCTAGAACATTATAGGTTACGAGCAGTTTGTAGCCGTCCATGATTATTTTGTGAGCGAAGGGGGCGAAGGGTGTTTGGAGAGCTTTTACTGCATTCTACGCTTCTTTACCTGTGTGCGTCAAGACAGCGTTCGACGACGTCAATCTCCCCGCCGACCAGAAACCAGAGACTCCGCTTGGGCATAAGCGGAGTCTTGGAGGACGGCCCCTTGCAGTCCTCGCTCAGGGGATGACAAATCCATAATCGAATTCGCCAACGCGCGGCTGATAGGGAGCATAACGTCCATCGGTGTCGATGGCTAACACCAAATAGGAATGATTGAGGTCGGGATTATCGACTGCACTGGTCGCGTCAGTGTACGTTAGGGGGCCAGCGGCGGAAACAGAACCAAGCAGGGTTGCACCGGCGCCCGGTGCGAAGTAAGCGCTGTCACCGCGCCAGACCTCGTAATGATCAATATTCCCCGGTGCGGTGTCCCAGGTGATGACCAGGCTATTTCCAGAACGACTGATGCTCAGGTTTTGCACCACCATCTTGTCGCGACGCTCAACATTCACATGATGAATGTATTCGTTGCCATCATTTCCGCCGTCGTCACTCCGCGAATCGATGTAGAAATCGGCGCCGCCAGATAGCCGGTTATCGAAATGACCATCTTCGATCAAGAAAGTGGCGGTCTTCCATTGACCGCTATTCATTTTTTGCACGTAGCTGGGGCGTGGATTTTGCACGCCTGTGGTGGGCAAGCCGCCCTCAATTGCTAAACCAGTCCCGATGTCCCAGTCTTGCAAGGCGTAGAGAAGGGCCACTGTTTCGCCATTCACGCCATCGTATTTGAGTTGCCAACGATCGTTACCGGTATCTAGATATGTGATGGTGACGATGACTTCGTTGATGCCATCCAGAGCGGCATCTGACGAGATGTAACGATCGTCGGCATCATAAAAGAAGCCATAGTTGCCGCCGGATTGGTCACTACGACGAGTAGAATAGGCGGGATCCACTTCGAGTTGAACGTGGCCGCCCTCGCTACTGGGATTGAACAGCCCTACAGCTTGTAGTGTGGCGTCGAGTGGGGTTGGATTGTAGTGCCAGGGCTTGTCGTCGACGCCCGGCCAGCCCATGTATGTAGTGCGATCATCGTCAGTGACGGGGATCGTGACGCCATTACTGGCGGTATGAAGCTGGGTGAGGTAAAATTCGGCGTTGCCAATGGGGGGATAGTATTTGCAGTCAATTGTTCCTTTGTCGTGGAGAATACAAGGGTGACGATGTTCGCGCGCGCGAGACCAGATGCTGGGAGGGACGTATTCGCCCTGTTGCATGCCGGCACCGATGTATTTGGTCGTCCATTCAGCAATAGTGTGGAAGTTCGGCGTATCGTTGTCCGGATCGGACCAGAATACCGATAGACGAATGATATCGGCATGGGCGTCGAGCGCCCGGGCCATCGACCAGTAGAATTCGTTTTCAGTGCCCATCATGTAGGAATAGCTTTCAAAAGCGATCGGCACCGTATCGCTATAAAGACGGGTAGGATCCCACATGCCGGTGCAGTTGAGGTTGGGACTGGGATTGGTGCAGGAATGGGTGTTATCGAAATCAGCGGAAATTCGATTGATAGAAGGGCCAACGCCTTTACCGGCGGCATGCTGCCCCACATCACGGCGCTCGTACGTGTTTTTGTGAAATCCGGCGTTTTGGATGAGCACCTGCACTTGAAGATCCCCGGCAGGATTAGAGAATGCCTGAACGTAAAAGTCGGTTATCTGATTGACAGTGGCAATCCATTGCTCAGAGGTGAGATCGAGATCATCTTTGTCCTGGTTGTCCACGGTTTTGGTTTCGCCATCTTTGCCGGTTCCGGTTGCAATCCATTTGAAGCGGTAACCCTCGTCATGGGCGGCGATGTAGTCGGCCAAAGCTTCAATGAATATCTGATATTGCTCTAAATACCAGGAATCGTCATAATCGATCAGATACCAGGGATCGTTGTCGTTGTTGCCGTCGCCATCGCAATTTCTGGTGTCGTTATTGGATGCCTGGATAATCGGGTCATCGGCGTTTCCCGGGATGCCATCCCGACCATCCCTGACGAATTGGGGGATAAAGATAGCGTCAGGATAATCGCATGACACGTACCGGCTGGTGTAAGTGTACATGGCGATGCCAAAAGCTCCATACCCGGCGTCCAACTGTTTGGTGATCCAATAGTCGAGCGTGTTGAATGTAAAGGTGTCTGGCCCCGACTGCAGTTGTGACCACGCCCAAAAACGATAAGAGCCATCGGTATGGTATTTCGAGGCTGGAGAAAGCGGGCTTGTGCCATTCTCAATATAAAAACCAGGATGAGCATCTGAGATAAGGACGTGAGCAGGAGACGACTCTCGCTCCATCCGGGCTCGTGGCGTAGCAGCAGCGCGCACCCCATCCTGGACGAGGGACGCCGAACTCGTCTCCATGTCTTTGGGGGCAGCCATGGCGACAGTTACCGCAACAATTAGACTCACGCTTAAGCTGGCTACGATGAGCACCCGCAGGATTCTCAAAGGTTTATCGGGGGAAGAAGTATTTGATTTCATAAAATTGAGAAAAAACTGGGAGAGACAGGGAAAACGGTGCGATAATACGTGCGACAACGCAGCAGCGAAACACACTCATCCAATGCCCATAGCACGCGGAAATCGACGGGGATTCAGCGAGGAATACACCATCAAGTAGGACGAAGTCATGGACACATTCCGGGACTTCACTATTCTAAGAGACGAACACTTAGCCCAATTCAATACCATAGAAAATAAAACCCGCCGATCAGATGTTGATCGACGGGTGCTGGCAGTGGGCGGTACAAGACTTGAACTTGTGACCTCCACGATGTCAACGTGGCGCTCTAGCCAACTGAGCTAACCGCCCAAGCAGACCCGATTATACCCAAACCAACTGCAGGATGCAAACTGTGCAGATCGCAGGCGACAAGCGACGGACAGCACGCACAGACGTTCTAATCAATGTCATTTTGGATTACCGAAAATACCCGATCTATGGTAAAATAGGAGAACTTATGCAACACACTGCCGAGTCCGTCAACAAGCCAATTGGCGTCATCGATTCCCTTCAGGGCGGCTTCAATCTTGTCAACCGACACCCTTGGTTGCTAGTCCTGCCAGTATTACTGGATCTCTTGCTATGGCGTGGTCCCAGACTTTCTCTGGCGCCGCTGCTTGTACGTGTCCAGGATTTGATTTTTAACCAACCCGATCTGCCAGCTGAGTTTGCCGAAAGTGCGACTCTCGCCAGTGAGAGTTTCCACACCTTCGGCTCCAATTTCAACCTGCTCAGCCTGCTCACCGGCGCGGTCATCGGCTTCCCCTCCTTTCTTTCTCGTTTCGATGCAGTCAGCGCCATCACGACGACAGCGCCCATTATCCAGATTGAGTCCGTATCGACAGCGCTCTTGTATGCTGCGGCGCTGCTGCTGACCGGTTTGCTGATTGGAAGCTTGTGGCTGGCGCTCATTGTCCGGTATCAGGAGGATGAACTCGATAACTGGATGGCTGTCTTGCGCCGGGCCGGCTGGATTTGGCTTAACGCCGCCCTTTTTCTGGCCGCGCTCTTCATCACAATCCTGGTTGTCAGCGCAGTTCTGGGCATCGTCCTTACGATGCTGGCCCTGATTGCCGGGCCAAGCGCGCTGACGCTGGTGGCGATTATGCAGCTATTCGTTTTCATGATCGTCATTTGGATCAGCATCGGTTTGAGCTTGACGGTCAGCGCTATTGCCCTGGATGGCGTCAATGTCGCCCGCGCAGTGTGGCGGAGCATCAATGTCGTCGGTCGGAATTTGAGCAGTACGATGGGTTTATTACTCATCGGTTTGCTGCTAACCGAAGGTTTCGCCCGTATTTGGCTCCTCCTCAGCGGCAGCAGTTGGGGCATTCCTCTCGGCATCCTCGGCACGGCATACATCGGCGTCGCTCTCACCGCTGCCACCTTGCTTTTTTACCGGGGCCGCTACCAACATTGGCAGCAAACTCGCTCGGCCATGATCCAAGCGCGGCGACAGAACCACGACGAATGATCGAATCGCACATGATGACGGAGCCATAACCCAAAGGCTCTGTATCATACGAGACGCTTTTCTTTATCTTTGATCCTTTTCGATTCATACCAACACGGAATCTTATTCCACACATGTAGTTAGAGGACGCTTGTGGCAAAAAGAAAGACAACCAGCATACCAGAATACACCGCCGACCAAATCCAGGTGCTAGAAGGCCTGGAAGCTGTGCGTCGCCGCCCCGGCATGTACATCGGCGGCACCGACCAAGCAGCGTTGCACCACATGGTTTACGAGGTGGTGGACAATGCCGTCGATGAAGCCATGGCAGGGCGCTGTGAACACATCGAAATCGTCCTGCACAAAGACAGAAGTGTATCGGTCATCGATGATGGAGCGGGCATTCCGGTGGGCATTCAGAAACAAACCGGCCTCCCAGCCCTGACCGTGGTGATGACCAAGCTGCACGCCGGCGGCAAGTTCGGCGGCGGCGGGTACAAAGTGTCGGGCGGGCTTCATGGCGTCGGCGTCAGCGCGGTCAACGCCCTCAGCGAATGGTTCGAGTCCACCGTGAAACGCGATGGTAAAATCTACCGCCAGCGCTTCGAGCGGGGCGTGCCGGCGACAGATGTCGAAGTCATCGGGAAAGCGAAAAAAGGGGACACAGGCACCATTCAACGGTTTCGCTACGACGAGACCATTTTCGATGACGAGGCGGAGTATCGCTACGAAACGTTGGTGCAACGCTTCCGAGAGATGGCCTTTCTCAACCGCGGTCTCAAGATCCGGCTTATCGACGAACGCCCTGCCGAACCCAAAGAAATTGGCTTTTACTTCGAGGGTGGCGTCAGCTCTTTCGTCCGCTATCTCACCAAAAATCGCACGCCTTTCCACGATCCGGTCCATATCGAACGCAACTATGGGGACACGATGGTCGAAGCCGCCATTCAGTACACCGATGGTTACAGCGAATCGGTGTTCGCTTTCGCCAACACCATCAATACGCCTGATGGCGGCACCCATCTCACCGGCTTGCGCAGCGCCATCACCCGTTGCGTCAACGATTACGCCCGCAAACAGAACTTCCTCAAAGACAAAGACGCCAACTTCTCCGGTGACGATACGCGCGAGGGCCTGACCGCCATCATCAGCGTCAAACTCGTCGATCCGCAGTTTGAGAGCCAGACGAAAGTCAAACTACTTAACAACGAAGTGCGCAACCAGGTCGAATCAGCCGTGTCTGAGGCTTTCAGCGAGTGGATGGAAGGCAATCCACGCGAGGCCAAGAAGATCATCGACAAGTGCATGACCAGCGCTCGAGCTCGCGCGGCGGCCCGCAAAGCCCGCGACCTCGTCATTCGCAAGAGCGCGCTCGAAAGCATGACCCTGCCCGGAAAACTCGCCGACTGCTCGGAACGAGATCCCGCGCGTTCGGAGCTGTACATTGTCGAGGGTGACTCGGCTGGCGGTTCGGCGAAATCGGGAAGAGACCGACAATTCCAGGCCATTTTGCCGATAAAAGGCAAAATCCTCAACGTCGAAAAAGCGCGGCTCGATAAAGCGCTTGGCAACAGGGAGATCCAGGCGCTGATCACCGCCCTGGGCACAGGCATCGGGGACCAGTTCAATCTGGATAACTTACGCTACCATCGCGTCTTGATTATGACCGACGCCGATGTGGATGGCAGCCATATCCGCACCCTGCTGCTCACCCTTTTCTTCCGCTATATGGAGCCCTTGATCTCCGCAGGGCATCTCTACATCGCTCAACCCCCCCTGTACCTGATTACGGCGGGCAAAGAAAAGCATTACGTTTACACTGAAGCGGAAAAAGAACGCGTTCTGGCGCGATTTGTCGGTAAAAAGACCCATGTGCAGCGCTACAAAGGTCTGGGCGAGATGAACCCCGAACAGCTCTGGGAAAC
>DUEF01000359.1 GCA_011176555.1 Caldilineae bacterium | reverse complement strand
CCTTGAGCCTGTCTCAATTGTCAAAGGGGACACAATCAGCCTGAGCATTCAGGCAGAACTAGTGGATGATGATTATATCTGGCGCTGGCACACTCGTATTCACAGTCAGGATGATCCCGCCACAGTAAAAGCTGATTTTAAGCAATCTACACAGGTATAGCAGGCTCCATCAATTGTTCCCAGACCGCTCCGGGAAGCGGCAGTCGCTTCGTCAGTGGCAAGTCTAGCCTTGCAGATGAATCGAGGTCGCACCTGCCAGCAGCGCCCGATTTGTTCCGGGCCAGGAACCACAGACACACCGATATCTGGGCGCCGCACCGCCCGCCGGGTTAGCCGCCGCCGCGCCCGACCCGGCCCCAGCCCAGGATGATTACATCGCGGAATTGCAGAGACTGGCGGGCCTGCGAGACGCGGGCATCATCACCAATGACGAATTTGAGGCCAAGAAGAAGCAACTGCTGGGCCTTTGATGCAACGAACGAGATTCTGCGCCTAACATCATTTCAGAGAAACAAGCGCTTAATCGCCTATAATCGTATGGCAGGTCCGGCTTTACCCGGACTGCCGCTCACATAATAAAAAGGAGTAACAACAACTAATGAGAAGACGACAAGAACGCAGACAAGAACGGAAAGATGACCGCCAGACCTTCGGTCGCGGGGGCGACGCCACCCGCTACCAGATGCGCGAGAAGCTGGTCTCGATCGGCGACGACTTCTGGATCGAAAACGAGCAGGGCCAGAAAGTTTTCAAGGTAGACGGTAAAGCTCTGCGCATACGCAAGACCCTGAAATTCGAGGATACCCACGGCAACACGCTTGCCCAGATCCAGGAGCGCAAGCTGCGGGTCAAGGACAGCATGGAAGTCGAGGACGCCAACGGCCAACGGGTCGCTCTGGTCAAGAAGGCCATCATCTCTCCGATTCGCGACCGCTTCACCGTCAAGATCAAGGATGGCCCCGACCTGGACGTGAAAGGCAACATCCTCGATCACGAATACACCATCGGCGAAGGCCGCGATAAAGTGGCCGAGATCTCCAAGAAGTGGTTCCGTATTCGTGATTCCTACGGCGTCCAGATCGATTCCGAGCAGGACGATATCGTCATCCTGGCTGTGACCGTGTGCATCGACCAGATGGCGCACTAGAACGACGTTCAGTCATGCAGGTTGGCAGGGAGCGCTGGCTGGCAACCTGCATGGATTGTGCGAGCATAAACCAATCACATTCGTAACTGTACAAGTCTAGCATCCTGAGTAGCCTTGAATGTAATGAAAGGCGTATCGAAGGGTGCGGGTCGTGCAAGGGATCCTTGATCAACCCGCACCCTTCGATACGGTTTCCGCTCCGCTGCAACCACTCAGGATGCTAACATTGGACACCCGTACAGTTACTCACATTCAACCATTTTCATTCCTCAACTCTCATCAATTTAACTGGAGCGTAATCATGAAACGACCTTTTGGAGTTACTCTGCTGGCCATCCTCGCCGGCATCGCCGCTGTGTTGGCTGTCCTTCATTTTCTGCAGGCCTTAGGCATCTTCCCCTATATGATTGGCCCTATTGCTGTCCGAGGTTTCAGCCTGTGGAATGCCATCATGTGGGCCTTGATGATCTGGGTCTGGGTCTGGGTAGTGCAGATGCTGTGGAGCGTGGATCCGCAGGCTTGGTTGTTCCTGGCCGTGATCACCGTTTTCAATCTCATTTTTGACTTCGTACTCGTGATGGGACAGGCGGAATGGTCTGACATCAGTCTGAGCCTGTTGGTCAACGTCGTCATTCTGGCCTACATCATGTTGCCCGGTACGCGCAAGGCATTCGGACAAGCCTAGCGCCAGGACCCAGAAAGAAGTAGACTACCGGCGCTCTCGATTTCAACCTCCGGGAGGTGGTCAGCACCATTCCATTCGTTAGAGTTTGGACGACCACCTCCCGGAGGTTAAGTAAGGGCGGGAATGGTTCTTAACAACCGTAGCACTTTCAGCCCTTACTTAAAAGGAGTTCGGAGCGAAATGACACATCTTTTAGTTAACCAACATTCCGAACTCCACTTAATTCTGGACGCTCACCAAGAAGCAAAAAAAGTACTGTGACCATAATGGAAAAAGCATTTGGAGCCGAGACTTTGAAGGTTATTAACGATCTTCACCAGAAAAGAATTAGCAGGTACGTCGTATTGATGAGACATGCAGAAAGGCCCATCGATACCGCTGAAAACGACCTGTTCATGCAACTTACAGAAGCGGGTAAGCAAGCAGCCTATGAATTTGGGCAAGCCCTACCGCCCGATTCTCTCATTCGATTTTTCTCCAGCCCTGTGGATCGTTGTGTAGAAACTTCGACCCTAATCGAAAAAGGTTGTTTATCCAGCGGAAAAAAGACGCAGACCAATACAGAATTAGACTCCCTATATGCTTTCTTCATTAAAGATCTTCTAAAAGTGGATGGGATGCTTTATGAAATGTTGGATGCAGGAGAGTGGGCCAAGTTTTTCAGAAACTGGTTTGATGGAAAATACGTTACTGATATAATCGGAAATGCCTCGCAGGCTGCTCAAACATTGCTGAATGCGTTACTTGAACTGTTACAGGGACCGGCGGCGGGCGGTAATATCTGCATCTCCCATGATATCAACCTTTTTTTGATCAAAGAATACTATCTGGGGTTAAGACCTGAAGACAATGAATACATCCAGTTTTTGGAAGGTGTGATCCTCTATGAATGGGATGGCCGCTACTACATCGTCAACCATCAAACTGAAGCGAAGCTGCTGCCTGCCCAGTCCCATCTTTCGTAACCATTCCTGAGATGATGCCTCAACAGAGCAAACCATGATTCAAATCCTCATTTTCCTTAGCCTGGTTTTTCTCTACAGCCTGATCTCAAAAAGGGTGGAGAGATCCGTTATTACCGGGCCAATGGTGTTCGCGCTTGCAGGCATTGGCGCTTTTTTTGTCGCGCCGGCGATATCTGCATACTTTCCTGAATTATCTTCTATCCTGACTATCGCGAACCCCACCATCCTGGTCATCGGAGAACTCACGTTGGCGGTGATTCTGTTCAGTGACGCCACCCGCATCAATTTCAGGGGCACGATTGCAGAAAATATCCTGCCTGGACGCTTGCTGGGAATCGGAATGCCACTCACCATCCTGGCCGGCGCTTTGGTGGCAATCATCCTGATCCCTGATTTGCCCGTCTGGGAAGCGGCCATCCTGGCCACCGTTCTGGCGCCAACCGACGCCAGCCTGGGAGCAGCGGTGGTTGAAAGCAAATTGGTCCCGCCCCGGATCCGTGAGGCATTAACCGTAGAGTCGGGCCTGAACGATGGCCTTTCCATGCCGTTCCTGGTATTGTTCATCGCCCTCGCCGGTTTCGAATTACATGGCAGCGGGCAACCGTGGCTTATTTTCGCTGCTCAACAGATCGGTTTCGGCGTCCTGGTGGGGTTGGCAATCGGTTGGGTTGGCGGCAAGCTGATCCCGCCATTCGTACGGCGCGGCTGGATAGCTGAGGGCGCCAAGCCAATCGCCATGTTGTCTCTGGCGATTCTGGCATGGTTGGCTGCTGACGCCCTCGGAGGCAATGGCTTTATCGCCGCTTTCGTCGCCGGTGGCGCTTTGCGCATGGGATACGCACATGCCGACAAGCATATGGACGAATTTATGGAAGGCGGCGGTGATTTACTCATTTACTTCGTATTCTTCTACTTCGGCCTGGTTGCCGCTCCCTGGTTGGCGTACATCACCCCCACGGTGTGGTTGTACGGGATACTGAGCCTGACCCTGGTGCGCATGTTACCGGTGGCGCTTTCGATGCGAGGAGCCAAACTTCAGCCCGCTTCCATACTTTTTATGGGTTGGTTCGGCCCACGCGGTCTGGCTTCGATCGTGTTGGGACTGATCTATCTGGAAGAATTGTCGGTCATCAGCGTGAACCCGGTCATCCTGCTGGCAATGATCGCCACCGTGTTGCTAAGTATTTTGGCGCATGGCATCAGCGCCAATCCCGCCATCAGGTTTTATGCTCGCCGCATGGACAAGCTGGAACCGGATGCCCCGGAGTTTGCGTAGCAAATGACCAAACTTACCCGCCCATCAGATAAAGAAACGCATTCAATGACAACCACTAACGAATCCACAGTTCAGACACCCGCCCCAAAGACCTCCAGCATCCGTCTCATTGTGATGATAGCCGGCCTGCTGGCCATTGTAGCCCTCATGAAGTTAGGAGCAGGTTTAATCGCGCCCTTCCTCCTGTTGTTCTTTCTGGCTCTCTTGGTCATTCCCCTTTACCAAAAGCTGAAACGCCGTGGCTTATCCTCCGGCATCGCGCTTTTGATCATGGTTTTTGGGATGGCAGGTCTCGCACTCTTTTTGGGCGTGCTGGTCGCGTTTTCATTCCAGCAGCTTCTCGAATCGCTGAATGATTATAACAACGCAATTCTGGCGCAGTTGGATGGTTTGGTGCAGTGGCTGGAGGGTCTCAATCTGGATGCGTCCGCGATAGAAGATATCAGCCATGCTCTATTCGAGGCAATGGCAGGCGTTGCCTCGAATTTTCTGAACAACCTGGTCTCACTCGCAGTTACCGGCTTGGCGTTCCTCGTTGCCCTTGCCTTCATCATGCTCGAATCTCCTCACTATCCCAAACGCCTGCGCCGGGGATTGGGTGAAAACAGTGTTCACGTGATGCGGATGCGGCTATTTCAGCGCAGCATCTACAGCTATGTCCTGGCTCGCATCAAGCTCAATTTGCTCACAGGGGCGGGCGTCACCGTGATGTTGCTGATCTTCGGGGTGGATTTCGCTCTGCTTTGGGGCGTGCTGGCGTTTTTACTCAGCTTCATTCCCTACATCGGCCTGATACTGGCTTCCATCCCGGCCATCCTCCTGGCGACAGCAGAGTCCGGGCTGCCCGTTGGCGTTATCGTCGGCTTGGGCTACCTGGTCCTCAATCAGGTCATCGAGCAAGTGGCCGCGCCGAAAATCATCGGCGATGATATCTCCCTATCGCCAGCACTGATGTTTGTTACATTGATTTTCTGGGCATGGATGTTTGGCACGCTGGGAGCGCTGCTTGCGGGGCCATTGGCCGCACTGATGATCGTGATCATGGCCAGCTTCGACGACACGCGCTGGCTGGCAATCCTGTTTAGCTCTGATGATTCACCAATGGTGGTCGGGCAGGAAAAGAATGCAGGGAAGAAGAAGGATGCCGGGTAGAAAAAGAATGCCGGGATAGAACCGCGTGATGATCAACCAACCATCTCGTAATTTTGACCTCCGGGAGGTGGCCAATACCACTTCATTTGCCGGGATTCTGGCGGCCACCTCCCGGAGGTTAAATCCTAAACACTCACTATGACAAAAACCCGTTTAGATTTTAATCGAAAGAATCTTCCCGCAGACATTGGCGCCTCCATCACCATGGCGCTGGTTGCTGTTCCCGATGCCATCGCCTCCGCCATATTGGCAGGCGTTAACCCGATGTATGGGTTCAACGCCCTGATCATGGGTACGCCGATTGGCAGCTTGTTCACCAGCTCCCAATTCATGAATATCGGTTCCACGGCCGCCATGATGCTGGCTGTAGGCAGCGTGATGGCGGGCTTTAGCGGTGACAACATCCTGAC
This sequence comes from Caldilineae bacterium, assembly GCA_011176555.1. Lineage (GTDB taxonomy): Bacteria > Chloroflexota > Anaerolineae > J102 > J102 > DUEF01. Next base: position 1,725 of record DUEF01000359.1, on the reverse strand, counting down.
GGCGCTGATTACACTCACTGTCCTCATCGGCATCTTCCAACTGCTGCTGGGTGTTTTCAAATTGGGTGTGTTTACCCGCTTCATTTCCAACGCCGTTATGATTGGCTTTTTCACCGGCGTCGCTGCCGTGTTGATCCTGGGTCAGCTTGGTGATTTGACAGGCTACAGCAGCGAGTATAGCAACAAGGTGATGCAAGCAGTGGATTTGCTGCTGCATCCAGGCAGTATTGACATCCCCACATTGGTAGCAGGGCTGGCAACCATCGGTATCATTATCCTCCTTGGCCGCACCAAACTGAGAAATTACAGCTTGGCGCTCGCCCTGCTGCTGGCCTCTGTAGCAGTACTGGTTCTGAATCTGGATTCTGTGGCGCTGGTGGGGGACTCGTACAAGATCACGGGAGCCATTCCCATGCCCGCTCTGCCCAGTTTGTCCATGGTCGGCACGCTGATAATGCCGGCGATTGCCGTTGGCCTGCTGGGGCTGATTCAGGCGGCCGGGATCAGTCAGAATGTCCCCAATCCTGACGGGGAATACCCTGATCCATCAGGCGATTTTGTCGGGCAGGGGATCGCCAATGTTGCTTCCGGATTCTTCAAGGGGCTTCCGTTGGGCGGATCGCTGGGCGGAACCAGTATTATGTTGAGCGCGGGGGCCAAATCCCGTTGGGCCAATGTGTTTATGGGGCTGTTTGTCGCCACCTTTGTCATCTTCTTTGGTGATCAGGTGGAAAATGTCGCTGTACCAGCCATCGCGGCTGTATTGATTGTGGCTGGGTTTAGCACTTTCAAATTTGAAGCGATTAGAGATATTTGGGATGTTAGCCGCTCTTCGCGCATGGTGATGTTGGTGACATTCATCGCTACGCTAACAGTACAGATTCAAGAGGCTGTGTTTATTGGGGTTGTCCTCTCTATTTTGGATTTCATGTACACGTCGGCGCAGGATGTGCAGATTGTGGAACTGGTGGAGAAGGGAGATGGCGTGTTTGTGGAACGGCCGTGTCCAACTGAACTTGCCGACAACAGCGCTACGGTTTTATCTGCCTGGGGCGCCATGTTTTTCGCCAGCGCCCGCACCATGGAAGATCTACTGCCGAAAGCAGACCAGGCAAAACGGGCGGTGGTGATTTTACGGCTGCACGGTCGCACCCAAATTGGCAGTACATTCATCCAGATAGTGGAACGGTACGCCGGCCGGCTCCAGGCCAATGGCGGCAAACTGATGCTCTCTGGCGTTGGCGAAAACGTATGGAAACAATTGGAACGTACCGAAACATTCGAGACCATTCCCGAGGAAGACATTTTCCCGGCAACAGACACGCTGGGCCGCTCGACGCTGGATGCAACGGCGGCAGCGGAGGCGTGGCTGGAGGATCAAAATTGACCTTAGAATTGACCTCCGGGAGGTGGCCAGCACCGCTTCATTAACCGAGATCTCGGCGGCCACCTCCCGGAGGTCAAAGCCACAATTACCCATCAATCAACAAACCCTGGCCCGGACCGAGTCCGTGCCACATCACAGTAACTAACAAACTCAAGGAGATTCACACATGGAATTCTGGAACAACGCCTCATCAGGCATGAAAATACTGATCGTCGTGGTCATCGCTGCCGCGGTCATTGCGCTGATTTTTATCGGAGCCAACGCCTTTGGTGGCGGAGATGAACCCGTAGCGCCGGTAGCGCCGCCGGTAGCGCCTCCCGCTGCCACACAAACGCCTG
>DUEF01000358.1 GCA_011176555.1 Caldilineae bacterium | reverse complement strand
TCGGTGGCGACTTGCCTGCCCCACCAGGCCGCCACGGCTGAAGAATCCTCACTACTGAGCTCCATCCGGCCTTTGACGTACTCCTTGAACCCTCGCAATTCCGATTCTGGCACGGGGGTTTGTTGTAGATCCAACCAGACGGCCATGGTCTCGACCAATGTCTCGAACAACCGTTTGGCATCACAACCGCCATACACGCCCATCACGCCGCTGTCGATAAACATGTTGATGTAAGAGCCGATGCTGTAGGCCAAACCCCGCTCGTCGCGCAGACGCTGCCACAGGCGGGAGGTCATGCCATCGCCCAGGATGACGTTGAGCAAACTGAGCGCGTAACGGTCGGGATGCAGACGGGAGAGTCCAGGTACGGCAAGCTGGAGGTGGGCCTGCTCGCTGGGTCGGATGGCGATGCGGTGGCGGGGCTGCGCGGCCAGGTCGGGTGCAGGCTTGAGGGTGGGAGGATCACTGGCCGCTTGCCAGTCTCCAAAATGATCGCCCACGATATCCTGCACTTCGGCCACGTCGATAGCTCCAGCGATAGTCAGCACAGCCCGATCGGGCCGGTACGCCCGAGCATGGAAATCTCGTACTGCTTGCGGCGTCAGCGCCGACACCGTCTCGATCTCACCAGCGATCTCGCGACCCAAGGGATTGTCGCCCCACATGGCCTTGTTGCTCAACTGCGACACAAGGTCCTCGGGCACATCGCGGTACATGTAGATCTCGTCAAGGATCACCCCACGCTCCAGTTCAATTTCCTCGGCGCGCAGCAGCGGCCACTGCACCATGTTCGCCAGCAGGCGCAGCCCTCGCTGCCAGTGTCGCGCCCCGATCTTGACCCAGTACGTGGTGAATTCGTGGCTGGTGGAGGCGTTCAGATAGCCCCCGCGCCCCTCGATCTCTTTGGCGATGTCCAAGGAGGTAGGCCAATCCTGGCATCCCTTGAACAGCATGTGCTCGATGAAATGACTGACGCCCGCTTCAGAGGTCTCTTCATAACGAGAGCCCACTTTTATGTAAAGCCCTATGCTCACTGAGCGAACAGCGGGCATAGGCGCACAGGCACAGGTCAGACCGTTGGCAAGCTGGAATTGTTGGTAATGTTGGAGATTCAAAGTGGCAGGGGGAGGGGAAAGGTTCAGATGACAGGTGGCCGAACGCTATTATTTTTGCGCTCGTAGTTGTTTGAGAATCTGTTCAGCCTGGGAACGCGCTCGGGGGTCCTGGGCGGGTGGGCCAGCCAGAAAAGTCTCGAATTCGGTGATGGCCTCATCGATGCGCCCCGTTTGCCAGTAAAGCGTGCCCATGCCGAAATGCGCTTCGGGCAGGACTGGGTCGATCTTGAGAGCCGCCTCGAAATGCTCTTCCGCCTCCCGGTGGTTGCCCATCTGCAAGAGCGTCGCCCCGTACAGATAATGGGTGGCGGCGTCTTGGTTATCGACAGCAAGCACCTTTTTGAATTTGATGATGGCCTTCTCGAACTCGCCTGTCTGGTAGTAGACGACGCCGAGATTGGAGAGTGAGCCGGTGTGGTTGGGATTGATCTTGAGCGCTTCTTCGTAGGCGCTGCGCGCTTTGCTCAGTTGGCCCTGGCGCGAATAGGCGTTCCCCAATTCGAAATAACCATCGAGCGACGGATTGGCTTGCACCGCCCGCTCCAGGTCTTGCAGCGATTGATCGGCGCTGTCTGCTTGCGAGGGGGACACTGCTGTTGGCGGTTGCGGCGCCGTGTCGTCAGGGGGGGGCGCAGTCGCACCGCCACCGCACGCAGTCAGGGCAACCAGGAACAGCAACAAAACCAGAGAAAAGAACTTGTTCACGCGTCAACTCCTTGTGGATCCAGTAAGACGACCCGAGTTTCCTCGACAAGCAAATCAGATTTACGTAGTTTGAGTGAAGGCAATGGATCGGGGGCGGGCACGCCCATCTCCTTCAGGAACTTGTCTACTTCATCCAATTCCATGTTGAAAGCAGGCAAGGCGTAGTGCATGGGCACCACGATCTTGGGTTCCAATTCGGTCACGATCTCTACAGCTTTGGCCGCGTCGAGGGCGTCGCCGCCGCCGACAGGCAGGAGCAAAACATCAGCGCCGCTCAGAATTTCCACCTGCTCACGACCGGGCAGCACGCCCATATCGCCTAAGTGGCAGACGCTGAGATCTTCGAACTGGTAGACAAACGAGGTGTTACGTTCTCGCTCACCGACAGCGCCTTTGTGATAGGTGGCCACGCCTGTGATAAAGATGCCGTTGACTTCGTACTCACCGGGCCACTGAAACACGTGGTCGTAGCCACGCACGGCCGAGACGTGGTTGTGCCCAGGCGCATCATGGCTGCACGTGACCACGTGGGCGCGCATGCGGGGCAGCGTCTGCCCCACCGAGTCGTCGTAGGGATCGGCGACAACCGTCAGCTTGCGGCTGCGCATTCGAAAGCAAGACAAGCCGTACCAGGTAATTTCCATGCAGTCAGTCCTCTGATTTCAGGTGTTTTGTCGATCAAGCCAAGGCATTATACCAGAGGTCAGAGGTCGGAGGCCAGAGTTCGGAGGTCGGCGGGTCGCCCCTACCCCAACAATTCCCGCTCGTAGGCGAAGAGGGCCGGGGTTCCGCCGGTGTGCCAGAAAAGTACACGACCGTGCAACGTCCCCTGCCGGGCCAGATCGATCAATCCAACCAGGGCGCGCCCGGTATAAACGGGATCCGCCAGCAGGCCTTCACTGCGAGCCAGGGCGAAAATGGCTTCTCGCTCCGGCTCGCCGACCACGCCGTAACCTCCGCCCAAATAAGCGTCGTGCACCTGCACCGAATGCGTTCGGGCCACCTGCAACAGCTTCGCTGTGTCCGCGGCAAGCGGGTCGGCG
>DUEF01000357.1 GCA_011176555.1 Caldilineae bacterium | reverse complement strand
CCCCCACCCCTGAACCGACGCCCACCCCCGAACCGCCCACGCCCACGCCAACGGCCGCACCGAATGTCCTGCAGGTGGGGGCCGAAGCCACGGTCAACGCCGATGCGGGCTTGCGGGTGCGCAGCGGCCCCGGCACCAACTTCGATCCGGTGATCATGCTTCCCGCGGGCACGGTGGTGCTCATCATCGATGGCCCCCAGCGCGCCGACACCTACACCTGGTGGCAAATCCGCTTCAAATCGCTTGAAGGGGAAGAGGAGATGGAAGGCTGGGTCGCGGGCGATTTCCTGGATCCCGGCGCGGGTTAGAAGAGAGGGAAAAAGGAAACAAGGGATCAGTAGACAAGGAAACAAGTCGGGCTAACGATTGATGCGTCGCTCGACTTGTCTACCCCCTAATCCGGGATCAGAAAATCCACCACGATGCTGACGACAGAGATGATGAGTGTGCCCAGGAAAGCGGGAAGGATGCCATCGACGTGGAAGCCGACGCCGAATTCATTGGCCACCCAGGCGGTCAACCATAGCAAAAGGCCGTTGAGCACCAGCGTAAACAAGCCCAGGGTCAGGAGTTGCAAGGGGCATGTCAGCAATTTGAGAATCGGCTTGGCGATGGCGTTGAACACGCCAAAAATGGTCGCCACCACCAGCAGCTCTCTGACGCCGATGAGGCTGACGCCTTCTGTGAGCCCGGCAGCCGTAATGCCATCGACAAAATAGATGGCTGCGCCCAGCGCCAGGGCGTTGATGAGGATACGCAGTAAAATGCCTCGCATGGGGTTTGCTCTTAAGTCTTGGGAATGCGTTTCCGCATGGTTGTCAGCACGCGGGTGGTGCGGAAACCCAGGGACTGTAGCGTGGCCGCGGCCTGGGGTTGGTAGTCGTACAGCGTCGCCGTGATCGGCTGGTGGGGGTAACGCTGCAAACGCCGTAGACCGTGATACAGAAGCGGCGCCGTCCATTCCTCCGGCGCTTCGGGGTGCATGAGGATGTCGATTTCATGCTCGCCGTATGGCCTGCTCCACACATCGAGCGCCCCGATTAAGTCCGACCCAGTGTAAACGCCCAAGCGCTCCCGCTGGGAAAGACCGATGAGGTGTCCCCAACGCAGGATGAGCTTTGCGTCACTGTTGCGGCGGTAGCCGGTGCGACGGGTGGGGTGCAGCCAACGGGCGGAGGTCGGCACCGCGCGGTGGAGCAGGTGTTTCATCGCATCCCAATCCCGGTCATAGAGCCGCTCCAAGCTGACGCCATCCGGCAGATCGGAATCGGGGATGCCCTTCGCCTCGAAACAGCGCAGGTATCGCGCCGTGACCACGGCTTCAAAGCCCAGACGCTGGTAAAGCCCACTGGCGATTTCGTTCTTGTCATCCACTTGCAGCAGCACCCATTCGCCCCCCCATTCCTCGATGCGAGCCAGCGCCGCCTGCATCAGTTCGCTGGCAATGCCCCGGCCGCGGTAGTTGGGGCGCACCGCCACGTTGGCGATCATCCAACGGCTGCCATACTCATCGGCCTGTTGGATGGTGACATTGCCCACGACTTCACCGTCGGCCTCCCACACGAACCCCCGCAGAAAACCGCCCAATTCGCCGCTGGCCGGCACCATGAGGTAGAGCAAAGGCCCCAGGCGGGCGAGTGATTGCAACTCGCGTAGCGAGGCCCGACCTCCAGCATCCAATTCACCGGCGAATGCCTCGCCAACAAGGTCGGCGATGGCGCGCAGGTCCCGACGTACATCGATTTGGCGCAAACCCTCTGCGGGCGTCGCCACATGGGAAGCGGCGGTAAGAACCATGATGGATCAGTGCTCCGTCATGGCGAGGAGGGCAAATGCCGCTCACTCGCTCATCCCTCGCCATGACGTGGTTGATTCGTTGTTATTCAGCGTCCCGGAAATCGCCCTCGGCGACATCTTCATCGTCGGCATCGATATCCGGTGCATCTTCGACGTCGGACTCGGGTTCAGGCTCGGGTTCAAGATCAGGTTCGGGTTCAGACTCCGGCTCGGGCGTTGGCTCCGGTTCGGGGGCGGCGCTGGCCGCCTGCGAGTACATGTACTGACCGATCTGCTGCGCGCTTTCCAGGAGCGCGTTTGTGGCGTCCTCGATCGCGTCAGCGTCTTCGCCCGCCGAGGCGGTGCGCACCGCCGTGAGTTTGTCCTCCAACTCCTGTTTGATCTCGGCCGGTAAGCCCTCGCCAGCCTCGCTCATCGCCTTTTCCGTCTGATAGAGGACAGCATCGGCGCGGTTGCGGCTCTCGATCAGTTGGCGACGGGCCTCGTCATCGGCCTTGTGTTGTTCGGCTTCCTCCACCATCTTTTCGATTTCGGTGTCGCTGAGCCCGGAACTGGCCGTGATCTTGATGGACTGCTCGCGGCCGGTGGCCTTGTCGTGGGCGGTGACGTGCAGGATGCCGTTGGCGTCGATGTCGAAGGTGACTTCGATCTGGGGAACGCCGCGCGGCGCGGGCGGGATGCCATCCAAAATGAAGCGCCCGAGGAGCTTGTTGTCCTTCGCCAGGGGCCGCTCGCCCTGGGTGATGATGATCTCCACCTGAGTTTGATTGTGCGAAGCCGTGGTGAAGGGCTGCATCTTTTTGGTGGGGATGGTGGTATTGCGGTCGATCATCGGCGTGGCCACGCCACCGAGCGTCTCGATGGACAGGGTCAGTGGCGTCACGTCCAGCAAGAGGATGTCTTTGACGTCGCCGGCCAGCACGCCTCCCTGGATGGCGGCGCCAATCGCCACCACTTCGTCGGGATTGACGCCTTTGTGCAGCTCCTTGCCGAAGAATTTGCGCACCGCGTCTTGCACAGCGGGCATGCGGGTCATGCCGCCCACCATGATGATGTCGCCGATGTCGGCCGGCGTCAGGTCGGCATCCTCCATCGCCAGGCGGCAAGGGCCGATGCTGCGTTCGATCAGGTCTTCGGTGAGCTGCTCTAACCTGGAGCGGCTGAGGGTGACGATCAGGTGCTTGGGGCCAGAAGCGTCGGCAGTGATGTAGGGCAGGTTGATTTCGGTTTCCAGCACCGTCGAAAGCTCGATCTTGGCCTTCTCGGCCGCCTCTTTCAGGCGCTGCAAAGCCATGCGATCCTGGCGCAGATCGACGCCGTGCTCCGCCTGGAACACGTCGGCGACCCAGTTGATGATGCGTTCGTCGAAATCATCGCCGCCCAGGAAGGTGTCGCCATTGGTGCTCAGCACCTCGAACACGCCATCGCCGATGTCGAGGATGGAGATGTCGAACGTGCCGCCGCCGAGGTCGTAAACCGCGATCTTGCCGTCGTGATCCGTGCGGTCGAGGCCATAAGCCAGGGCCGAGGCGGTGGGCTCGTTGATGATGCGCAGCACTTCCAGCCCGGCGATCTTACCGGCGTCTTTGGTAGCCTGGCGTTGGGCGTCGTTGAAGTAGGCGGGCACAGTCACCACCGCCTGGCTGATCGACGTCCCCAAATAGGCTTCGGCGTCGGTGCGGAGTTTCTGCAGAATCATCGCCGAGATTTCGGGCGGCGCGTAGTCTTTGTTGTCCATCACCACCCGCACATCGCCATTCGCAGCCTCTGTGATCTTGTAGGGCACGTGCTCTTGGGCGCGCTGCACGGTTTTGCCGCTGTATTTGCGCCCCATAAAGCGTTTGACAGAGTAAATGGTGTTGTAAGGGTTGGTGACAGCCTGACGGCGGGCGACCTGGCCGACCATGCGTTCGCCAGTTTTGGGATTGACGGCGACGACCGAGGGTACGAGGCGACCGCCTTCCGCCGAGGGGATGATGGTGGGCTCGCCACCTTCCATGACGGCGACAACCGAGTTGGTCGTGCCGAGATCGATTCCGATAATGTATGACATAGGGTCCTTCAGAGCGTTGAGTAAATGGTTGGATTATTGAGCGACGCGCACAATGCTCGGGCGCAGTATTTTGTCGTTGAGTTTGTAGCCTTTCTGCAATTCGGCGATGACGTGTCCGCTGGAGACTTCGTCGTGGGGTTCGACGCTAATGGCTTCGTGCCAATTGGGGTCGAACTCCTCAGAGGCGTCGATGGCTGTCACGCCTTCGCGTTCGAGCACCATTTGCAGCTTGCGCAGAATCAGGCGGAAACCTTCGACCCAGGCATTGTCCTCTTCGCTGATGTCGGCGGGGACGTTGGCGAATGCCCGCTCGAAATCGTCGATGACGGGCAGCACCTCTCGCAGGAGCCGGGCATTGGCCTGGGCGATGCGCTCAGTAGTATCGCGTTCCTTGCGTCGGCGGAAGTTTTGGATCTCGGCCTGAGCGCGTAGCGCTTGGTCTTGGGCCTGATCGGCCAGTTTTTTGGCTTCCGCCAGTTCGGCGATCAGAGCGGAGATGGCGTCATCTTCGTCTTTTTCGGATGATTCAGGGACTTCTGTCTTTTCCTGGTCCCCGCCTTCCGGCTGTTCCTCGACCGCCGGTTCTGGTTCGGGCGTTGTTACGGTCGTCTCGGTTTCAAAGTTGGTCGCTTCGGGTGTGCGTTCTGTGGTGGTGTCGTCTTGATTCGGCATGGTGGTAGTCATTGTTTTGGTAGTTGTGTGGTTGCGCCGGTTTCCGATCTCAGACCTCTGATCTCAGACCTCCGATCTTTGACCGCCACCGGCAACTATACGTGTTTTAGTCGTCTAAGGTTTCGCTCATGGCGTCGCTGTACAGGCTTGCAACCAGGCCGCCCATCAGTTGCGACATGAAGCGCACGGTGGAGATGGTGCGGCCGTATGGCATGCGGATGGGTCCCAGAACGCCGAGGATGCCCGCGCCCTGGTCGGGTCTGCCATAGCGCGAGAGCACCAGACTGACGTTCGGGAGGTGTTCGTAGGGGCTTTCACCGCCGATGATGACTTGCACGCCGGGCAGTTGCCGCGTTTCGTGGATCAGCGGCTCGATGGGCGAAGGCTCTTCGAAGATCTCGATAAAGCGCTGAGCCTCATCCCGGTCGGAGAATTCCGGGGCCTGGAGCACATTGGTCAGGCCATCCCGGTAGATGCGCTCGCTGCGTTCGTCTTCGTGGAAGAGCACAGACGCCGCGAGATCGATGATCTGGCGGGCCAGGGGATCGGGATGGGATTCCAGGTTGCGGATTTGCGTCCAATCGAGCCCGCCCAGACGTTCGTTGAGGTCTGTGCTAAGCTGCGAAAGCTCCGCTTGTGTCCAGGGATCATCGACGGTGATGAGTTGTTGGCGCACCGCGCCACCCGCCAGCACCAGCACGATCAGAAAGGTGCGGGGCTGGAGGCTGATCAGTTCGACATGCTTGAACCGGGCCTGGGCCGGACGCGGCATGGTGGTGATGGCCGCGCTTTGCACTGTGCGGGCGAGAACGCTGGCCGAGAGCCGCACCCACTGGTCGAGTTCCTGCTGAACCTGGAAGAATTGATGACGGATAGTGTGTTGCAATGAAGGGGGCAGGCTGGATTCATGCAACAGGTGCTGCACAAAGTAGCGGTAGCCCTTATGCGTAGGCACGCGGCCGGCCGAGGTGTGGGGATGGGTGAGATAGCCCAACTCCTCCAACGCCTTCATTTCGTTGCGCACGGTGGCCGACGACACGCCCAAATCGTAGGTTTCGACCAGATGGCGCGACCCCACCGGCTCGGCCGTGGTGATGTATTCTCGCATGATCAGGCTGAGAATCGTGCGGCGGCGCGGCGTCAGTTCGGGGGATTCGGCAGTGGTTGCAGGCATGTCGATAGCGGGTTTAGCACTCTGGGGTGACGAGTGCTAGATGTGTGCTGGAGGTATCATACCACAACAGGACGTAAAACGGAAAGTATGAAATTTGTGCTTCCCTTCTGATGCTGGCTGGTGGATATCGGGTATCGCGGCTCTTGGCGGGGATTTGCCGATATCCAGTTCCAAATATCGCCAGGATTCATTTTGCTCACTTTTGCTCTTTACAAATTCGGGCATCGTTCATTATTGAAGCGCACTCCCAAATCCCCTTCCCAGCGCCAGAGAGGGCGCGCGACCCAATCGCCTGAACGTGCGTAAAGGGATTAGCTATCACTTGATTAAACCAACATTTTCCTATTTTCAGGAGTCTACATGAGTTGTTTAGGTAACATTTTTTGGTTGATTTTCGGCGGTTTTATCGCCGGCATTGGCTACATCATCGGTGGGTTTTTGCTCATGCTCACTATCATCGGCATCCCTTTCGGCATCCAGTCCATCAAGCTGGGCGTTTCCAATTTCGCTCCCTTCGGCAAAGAAGTGGTCGAATCCGGTGACGCCTGGAGCGGGTTAAACCTGATTTTCAACATTATCTGGATCGTCTTCTTTGGTTGGGAAATCGCTTTGATTCATCTCACCAGTGCGGCTTTGCTCTTCATCACGATCATCGGCATTCCCTTTGCCAAACAGCATTTCAAGTTGATCCCTCTGGCTTTGCTGCCATTCGGACGGGAATTGCGCTAAGCAAGCACAGTTTTTCAGTGGGGTGTCGGCGTTCAAATCACGACCGGGCGTTCTTGGCAATGCTCGGTCGTGATAGTGGCATCTGGTGGGGTTTTGGTTGATAATTGGGGCTGTTTTCCAAGATGTTTGATATTGGATGCGTGGTATTGGGGATAGCTCATTCATGTGGTTGATTCGCCGATATCCAACACCTGGCGCTTGCTACCGCTAACCATGACGACAAACACATTGCCCAAGTCATCTCGGCCTCACTCCTTATTCTCATTCGCCGCCCTCAGGCCCTGGGGTGAACGCGCTCTGTTTCTCATCTCTCGCCTGCTATGGGCGCTGTTCATTCTCTTCGTGATCGCCTTCGTGGCTTTCGCGGGGCTGGAGATGGCGCGCGGGGCCCAGCCGCTCGATGCTCTGGTCATGGGCTGGCAGCATCTGCTGCAATGGCTGCAAGGGCTGCTGCACGGCGATCTGGGACTCACCTCTTCGGCATCGGCGGGGGCGCGGCCCATTCCCGTATCCGAGGTGCTGCCCCTGATCCTGGCCCGCTCGCTGGTGCTGCTCACCGCCGCCCTACTGCTCGCCTTTCTGATCGGCCTGCCTCTGGGCTACGTAGCCGCTCGTCACCGCCATTCGCCGCTTTCTTCTTTCACCCTGCTGCTCTCGATTCTGGGTGCGTCGCTGCCCTCGTTCTTCATCGCCATGCTGTTGCAGATGGCGGTCATCGCCTGGGTGCGGCGCACGGGCGGGCCGGCGCCCTTGCCGGTGGGCGGCTTTGGCTTCGACGCGCATATCATTTTACCGGCGTTGGTGCTGGCCATGCGCCCCATCGCCCAACTGACGCGCATCACCTTCCTCTCCCTCGACGAAGTCCTGGATCAGGATTACATTCGCACCGCCTGGTCGAAAGGCCTGCGCAAGCGCAACGTGTGGATGCGACATATCTCGCGCAACGCGGCCATTCCCATCATCACCACCCTGGCCACTTCCCTGCGTTTCGCCCTGTCCTCCCTGCCGGTGGTCGAACTCTATTTTGGCTGGCGGGGCATCGGCTTCAACCTCTTGCGGGCCATCGGTTTTCGGGATGACAACCTCGCTGTCGCTTTGTTGCTCTCTCTTGGCATCCTCTTCATCCTGATCAACTGGCTGATCGGGTTCCTGTACGGGCGCTTTGATCCCCGCCTGCGGCCTCAAACCACCATTCATGCGGGTAAGGACGCCTCCCTGTCCGGCTCCTTCCTTGACCTGTTATTCTCCCTGCGAGATGCTGTTTTCGCTCTGCCCCTCCTTCAACGATTCCGAGCCCGACAACCTGAATCCGACCGGTTTCATGCTGCCATCAAGCAAAAAAGCGACGAACGTGGCGTTTACGAGGTGGATGAAACCGTACGCAAACAGGAACGTCGCAAGGCCTGGCGAAGGGGGACACTGTACAATCCTTCATTCATTGCCGGCTCATTCATTTTGTTGGGATTATTCTTCGTCCTGCTGGCAGGGCCGCGCTTGTGGCCGCATAACCCGTACCTCACGCAAGGGCTTACGATCACAGGAGGCGAATTCAAGGTTCCACCCTTCGAGCCGGATGAAATCCACCGGTGGGGCACAGACGCGCTCGGTCGAGACATCTTGTCGCTGGTGTTGGCCGGAGCCAAGTACACGCTTTCCATTGCAATAGCCGCCATGTTGGCGCGCATGTTGGTGGGATTTCTACTGGGGGCCATCGCCGGTTGGTCACCCGATTCACGAGCAGACCGCTTCATTCTCGGCCTGGCGGAGATCACCGCCGCGTTTCCAGCGTTGATTCTGGCCATGCTCACCATCACCGCGTTGGGCATTCGTAATGGTCCCTGGGTGTTCGTGGTGGGGTTGTCGGTCGTGGGCTGGGGCGAAATTATGCAATTCGTGCGTGGTCAGGTGATGTCCATCCGCCCGCAACCCTACATCGAATCCGCCCTTGCTGTGGGGCTCCGCCAGCCGCAAATCATCTCTCGTCACGTCCTGCCCAACCTCTTTGCGGTTTTGCTCAGTCTCGCCGCCCTGGAGATGGGCGCGGTGCTGCTATTGCTGGCCGAGCTCGGTTTTGTCGGCATTTTTATCGGCGGCGGCGCTTTCGCCGATCTGGAAGGGGCCATGACCGAACTGGGAAGCTACCATTATTCAGATGTGCCTGAATGGGGATCGCTTTTAGCCAGTATGCGTCTTTACGCCCGCGGCTACCCCTGGACGGCGATCTACCCCTCGCTGGCGTTCGTGGTGGCCATTCTTGGCTTCAACCTGCTGGGCGAGGGCATCCGGCGGCTGGTCAATGCCGTTTCCGTGCAATTTGGCAGCATTTTCAATCGGCGCACAGTTATGGCGTTTCTTGTCATCCTACTCATGATCAATTGGATTTCTTCTCGCACGGGGGCGACCTCTTTGTACAGCCAAGCGGCGCGAGGATTCGACGGCGAACGAGCCTACCAGCATCTGCAGCATCTGGCCGGGCAAGACACGCGCGGCCGGCGTTTGAACACGGCCGAGATTGATGAAATGGCGGAGTACATTGCGAAGCAATTCCAGGCTGCGGGCCTGCAAGCGGGAGGCGAGGAACAAACCTTTTTCCAGACCCACGGGCGCAGTTTCGCCGCCCTGGCCGGCGTGCCCAGGTTGGAAGTCATTGACGCCGAACATCTATCCAAATCCTGGCGATATCAGCAGGATTTCGCGCCGATGCAGGTGGAGGGGTTCAGTGGGGGCCAGGCGCAAGGGCCGCTATTGGCGCTGACTTTCGGTGACATGGTCGAACGCTATCACGTTTGGCCCGGAGCGACTGTTTCCTATCATCCCGCCATGGAAAACATGGATTTCAGTGATGAGATTCTGCTGCTTCTGCACCCGGACGATATAAAGTATCTCCAATGGGTTCCGTACAAAGCCCTACTGGTTGTGGCTCCGCCTGAGGTGGACATGCGCCGTTACGCTATTTACGCGGGTAGTGAACCCATTGTGAATCTGAGCGGCGGGCCAGTGCGAGAGCCTGTGCCGACCCCCCATCTCTGGATCACGGAAGAGGTGGCGAATGCGCTGCTCGCCGATAGCGGCGCCTCGGTTTTGAGCCTGAGAGACATAGCCGATGGACTGGGCGAAAATGCCATGGCTAAACTCCCCACCGGCTATGATGTCAATATCGATGTGCCGATCGATGATTTTCCTGACAACCCCACGCGCCATGTCATCGGGCATCTGCCGGGTATAGACGCCGAATTAGATAACCAGGTGATCATGATCATCGCCAAATACGATGGATTGGGCGTCGGCCCGGACGGCACGGTATATCCCGGAGCCAATGACAACGCCGCGGCCATCGCTGTCATGCTCGAAATGCTGCGCGCTTGGCAGGAAAGCAACTACCGGCCCGACCGCACCTTCCTTTTCATCGCTTATGCTGGAGAGGGGTACGAGACCAGTCAGGGGCCTCACGCGCCATTCAAACCTGAACGTTTTCTCAAAGCCAAGTACGGATTCAGCCAGCTTGACATCGAGGCCATTGTCTTACTGCGCGGCCTGGGTACGGGCGAAGCGCAGGTGATGGAGATGGGAACGGGAGGCAATCTACGGTTGTTGAATCTTTTCGAAGACGCAGCATCCAAAGTGGGACTCAAGACGCAACGGTCGAGAGATGCGGTGGATTTAAGTGCAGCCGTGGGAACGCGAGCGGGCATGACCGAAGCGCCTACCGCGGAAGTCGCGCCCAATATCACCCTGGGTTTTCGGGGATGGGACAAATATCAGGGTCTGTCAGAGGATTCGGTGGAGAGAATCGATCCTGCCTGGATGGAAAAGATCGGTCGGGCCTTGTCAACGGGGTTGATGGTGCTGGGAAAAGAGGAGCGATATTAGCGTCTGGCTGGATTTTGGTGGATAATTGGGGCTTGTTTTCAGGATATTTGATATCAGGTATTGGCTATTGCGAATCCAGCATGATTGAGGCCGATCTGTAAATAGCCAATATCGAATACCCACTACTGCTAACTATGACGACGAACACATTATCCAAGCCTTCCCGGACTCGCTCCGACCTTGCTCTTGACGCCCTTCGTCCCTGGGGTGAACGCGCTCTGTTTCTCATCTCTCGCCTGCTATGGGCGCTGT
>DUEF01000356.1 GCA_011176555.1 Caldilineae bacterium | reverse complement strand
GGCAAACACAATGCCCTGTTTCACGATGCCGAAAATCAAAGCGCCAAAAGCCGCGCCGATGACTGAGCCATAGCCGCCCGTGAGGAGATTGCCGCCGATGACTGCCGCGATAATGGCCTCGAACTCACTCTGCGTGCCGCGCAAGGTGTCTGCACCGGTAAATGTGACGGCCTGAATGGTGGCCAACAGCCAGGCCGCGGTCGCAGTGCCCATGAAGAGCAGGATCTTGACCCTGCGCACCGGCACGCCAACCTGACGAGCAGCGACCTGAGCCCCGCCCACGCCGAAGATCCAGTTGCCGAACCGTGTCTGGCGCAACAACCAGGATCCCACAATCACCAACGCAACCCACCAAAAGATCGAAATCGCAAACTTGGCTCCGCCAAGCACGGCATCGCTTGCGAAGATCGCCTTGGCTATCCCGTAGCCGACGGTGTCGTCCAGGCCACCGAGTTGGGTGCGGCCTGTAATCATGCGTGTGATGCCAATGGTGGCGCCCCGGAAGATGAACAGCGTGCCCAGTGTGATGATGAATGATGGCAGTTTCGTGCGCACCACCATCCAGCCATTGAAGTAACCGATCGCCCAGGCGAGCACAAGGGCGACGAGAATGGCCCCCCACAGAGGCCAACCATAGTGCACAGCCAGAACCGTGATTGTCATGCCCACCACGCCAACGATAGAGCCGATCGACAGATCGAATTCGCCGCCGATCATCAGTAGCGCTACCGCCACGGCTAAAATACCGAGTTCGGCTGACACTTCCAGATAGGTAGCTGTGCCCTTCAGCGAGAGAAAACCCCGATCACCAGCGACAACAGCAAAAAATATCCACACCACAACAGCGCCAGCGACAGCGCCCAATTCAGGACGGGTAAGGATTTGTGTGAGGAGACTACGTTCGACGAGGCGTTCGTCTTTCGTAGCTGAAGATGCAGCCATAATTGCATACTCCTGACAAATGGGGGTCAGAGCCCGCTCGACACAGGCTCTGACCAGGTGATGAGAGATGCTGAGGACCGAGAATTCAATCACACCCGGAACTAGCCCGTCAATTCAGGGAAAAGTTCCGGATGTTGTTTTACATCGAGTCCTTAACGCGTGCCTCGTGCAGAGTATTCGATGACCTTCGCCGCGGTTTCCTGAGTCACAAAGCCGGGGCCAGTGAGAATGACATCGCTACCGGGCGTGTTCAGGTTCTCCTGGTAGAGCACCAGGTAAACGATGGGCAGATAACCCTGTGTGAACTGCTGCTGATCGATGGCGAACAACATTTCACCGTCGCGAATCGCTTCCAACACCTCTGGGGAGAGATCGAAGGTGGCCAGCTTGACTTTGCCCAGCATGTCCTCATCCTTAAGTCCTTTCAAGGCGGGAGACGCTCCGGTCGGGCCCAGCGTGAGGACGCCGTCCACATCGGGATCGGAGGTGAGGGCGGCCATAACCCGCTGCTGCGATTCGGTGGGATCGGCCAATTCGACAGCGATAACGCTCGACTCGATGCCATGCTCGGCCAGCGCATCGGCGAAGCCCTGGCAGCGCAGATCGAGGGCGACATTACCCACTTCCTGATTGACGCAGATAGCCTTCTTGATCCCGGCCGCGGCCATGCGCTGACCGCCGCCATAACCCGCTTCATACTCCGTCTGACCAACGTGGGCGATGACGCCCAGGCTCTTGGCGACATCACTGCCGGAGTTGATGGAGAAGACGGGGATGCCGGCATCCACAGCGCCCCGAATCGATTCGCCCAGGGCGTCGGGATCAGGGATGGAGACGATGAGGCCGTCAGGTTTGGAAGCGACGGCCGCGTCGATGAGCTGAGACATTTCCACCATATCGAAAGTGCCCGGGGCCTGGTATTCGACCTTCACCCGCATATCCTTGGCGGCAGCATCGAAGCCGTTCTTCACAACCGACCAGAAGGGATCGGAAGCCTGACCATGCACAACCGCCACAAAGCGGTAGGGACGCATTTCCTCGGCGGCGGGCGCAGGCCCTTCGGTCTCGGCCGGGGTTTCAGCCACCGTTTCGGCCGGCGCTGCGGTTGCGGCCTCCTTTTCTGGAGCGGCAGTGGGAGCCGCCTGCTGGCAAGCTGCAACCAGCAGAATCGCCACCAAAAGGGCTAGCAGTACGAAGAGTTTCTTGTTGCCAAACATGTCTTATCCTCCTGAGTGAGTTTTGAGATGGGTGGAACGTGTGAGATTGTTGGTGGTTGCGACACCTGACATCGATAACCAGTTTGTGGGATTGATTGCTAAGCGCCTCCTAAGGGTGTGTGAATAAGATTGAACAATGGGGCGGGATGGCTTTTGGTGGTGGCGCCTTTACACATAAAGCGAAGCTTCATGCTGCCGGGCGTCGGTCATCACGTCTCCACCGTAATAGCTGGACACGGAATCTCGTTCCACCAGGTGACAGGCCAGAGATATGTTACTGGCGTCTTTGCCGTGCAAGAGCGAAAGCGCCATTTCCATCGCTGCCTTTCCCATCGCTGCGCGGGGCTGATGGATGGTAGTCAGCGCCGGCATTACGAACTGAGTGGCCTGGATGTCATCGAACCCAACCAGGCTGAGTTGCCTGGGGATATCAACTTTACGCGCTCGCGCTTCGAGCATCACGCCGATGGCGGTCATGTCGTTGTATGTGAAAATGGCGCTGGGGGCCTGATCGAGTAACTCGACCAGCCCCATGCGCCCGACCTCCCGATCTGTCTCGGCCAATGGCTCCACCCGCAAAGCCGCTGCAGGGACAATGCCAAACCGCTTATGCGCCTGCAGATAGCCCCGCCAACGACGCTGAGATGAAAGCGGACGCTCCGCCGAACCGATGTAGGCGATGCGCTGATGCCCCTTCGCCAATAAATACTCCACCGCCATTTGCGCCCCGCTCACATCATCAGCCGAGACCGAATAGAGATACTTGCTCGCGTGCATGTTGTTGATCAGAACGATGGGCGCGCCAAAATCTTCGAGGATGTCGGCGTAGAGCGCTCCCACCCGGCTGGCTGTGACGATCACGGCGTCGACGCGACGCTGGCGAAAGGTCTCGACCACTGCCATCTCACGATCCGGATCATTGTGAGACGCACTCAGAAAGACGCTATACCCCGCCTCCTGCGCCACGCTTTCGATACCGTCCACGATCTGCACCACAAAGGGATCGGCGATCGTCGTCACCACCACGCCGATGGTGCGGGTCTCGCCGCTCACCAAACCGCGCGCCAACGCGTCCGGTGTGTAGCCAACATCCTCCGCCAGCGCAATGATACGCATACGGGTTTCCTCGCTCATCCGTCCCCGCCCATGCAAGGCGCGGCTCACGGTCGAATGGCTCACACCTGCAAGTTCGGCGATATCTTTGATCGAAACCCGCTTTGACACGGTTGACAGCCTCCAGAAAGCATGTCTACGATGTTCAGAATTCGGTTATGGTGGAAACATTTCGACCAGATCCAGGCATGAACCGCAAGGCCAATCTGATCGACGTCACAGATTGAACACACGTGTGCTCAATCCATTATGCGTAGCATAGCAGCTTCATTGCATCTTGTCAAGAGGTTTTTGGGGACGGTAGTGTATCTTGTTTGGTTGAAATTCAGGTTTGAGCATGGACGGGATTTAAGGTGCGATGCACTTCCCCCCTACGCTTATGACCCCACTCCCTCCTGATTACGGACAGGTTTTCAGCGACATCTAGGGCCTGGTGGCGCCGAACAATCCCGCTCTGGCTCCCCGACCATCACGCCCGGCCAGACCTTGCGCCCGACCGCCTGGTGCTGTACAAGAGCAGCCGCGGCTACCGACCCGTGGCCTCAGCGCCATTCCCCTGGCAGCACGGCCAGCGCTACGAGCTAAACCTGAAGGTCGAGGGCAGTAAGCTGGTCGGGTGGATCAGCAATGGCCCCGAGTTGATCTGGGATGATGAGGAATCACCCTACCTCCACGGCCAGATCGGCCTATCCAACTTTGGCGGGTGCCATACGCTATTTGATGGCGTTGCGCTGAATCCTCTTGAAAAAATACCCACCACCTAATCCCCAATACCTCCCAGGAGTCCCTCATGCCCCACATCGTCATCGTCGGTAGCTTGAACATGGATTTGGTCGTGCGCACGCCGCACATGCCCGCGCCCGGGGAAACCGTGCTGGGCGGTAATTTTCAAACCATCCCCGGCGGCAAGGGCGCAAATCAGGCAGTGGCCGCGGCGCGGCTGGGCGCGCGGGTGAGCATGGTCGGTCGGGTGGGAGCGGATGCGTTCGGGACAGCGCTGTTGGCCAATCTCCAGGTCGAGGGCGTCGATGTCCGACATGTGCTGGCGGATACGACCGCGGCCAGCGGCGTCGCCCTCATCACGGTCGACGAAAGCGGGCAAAACAGCATCGTGGTGGCTTCGGGGGCCAATTGGCGCCTGACGGTTGACGATGTACAGGCGACGTTGGCCGAGATCGACGCGTTCGATGTGCTGGTGATGCAGTTGGAATCGCCCCTGCCCGTTGTCGAGGCCGCGGCGAAATTGGCCCGTGAGCGAGGCGCGCGGGTGGCGCTGAATCCCGCCCCGGCCCGCGCGCTCCCGACCAGCCTCCTGGCCCAAACGGATGTGCTGATCCCGAACGAAAGCGAGACCAGCCTCCTCACCGGACTGCCGGTCGAATCGCTGTCTCAGGCGGAAGAGGCGGCGCGGGCGCTGCTGGAGCAGGGCGTGGGTGCTGTCGTGCTGACGCTCGGCTCGCGTGGGGCGCTGGTCGTGGAGCCGGGACAAGAGGCCGTTCATCTGCCGCCCCACGCCGTGGAAGTGGTGGACACGACCGCGGCCGGTGATGCGTTTGTGGCGGGGTTGGCAACCAGGTGGGGTGAAGGAGCCGATTTGGTGGAAGCGGCGCGCTGGGGCAATGCTGCCGGGGCGCTGGCCGTGACGAAGGTGGGCGCGCAGCCATCAGCGCCGACACGAACGGCAGTGGTGAATCTTATGCGCGGTTCAGATGCCCATTGATCACGCGGACAATTGGTGGGAGATAGATCGAAGCGCGGGGTAAAGCTGGCGGTAGAGCGAGTACAGCGGTTGGTAGGCCTGAACATGATCGGAATCAGGCGCGGTGACTCCTGTGATCTGAATCGTGGCGTCGCAGGCGCTCTCCACATCGGGCCAGGCGCCAACGCCCACCCCCGCGAGCAACGCCGCACCATACGCCGCCCCTTCCTCGCTGTTCACCGTCACCAATTCCGCTTGCAAGACGTCGGCCAGGATCTGTCGCCATTCCGGGCTGCGCGCTCCGCCCCCGGTGACGCGCACCTGCCGGATGTCGGCCAGGCCTGCACTTTTCATCAACTCGAAACTGTCGCGCAAGCCAAAGGCTACGCCTTCCAGCACGGCGCGGGTGAGATGTGAACGGCCGTGCTGCACAGTCAAGCCCGCAAAAGCGCCGCGCGCCAGCGGGTCTGGATGCGGGGTGCGTTCGCCGGTCAGGTAAGGCAGGAAGAGCAAG